>NZ_JAUYUD010000056.1 GCF_030692605.1 Lutibacter sp. | reverse complement strand
TTAAACCCTTTTTAACACGTTCGATTTTTAATAATCTTGTGGTTAAAGTTTTTTTCAACATTCGGCAAATCGCTTCATTTACCTCCGCTTTTTTGCTATATTTGATAAAATAACCGGGGTTTTAAGACAAACTGACGTTGTGCGTCAGCTTAGAAAACCGGATCGACAGAAATAAACCAGCTTTTAGTTTCTAAATATGGAAACTTTATTTATCTTTGTGACGTTTAACAATACAGTATTGAATGAAATATTTTGAAACAAGATTTTTAGAAGAAGCAGACAAGTTCATTTCAGGACTTGACCCGAAGACTATCAAAAAAATCTTTTACAATATTGACCTTGCTGAGCAGACTAATGACCCAAAACTTTTAAAGAAACTTCAAAATGATATTTGGGAGTTTCGGACAAAATACGCAGGACTTCAAATCAGACTTCTTGCATTTTGGGACAAGACGGACAACAAAGAAACCCTAGTAGTTGCGACCCACGGTTTCATAAAAAAGGTTGACAAAGTGGCAAAAAACGAAATCGACCGTGCAATAAGACTTAAAGACAATTATTTTAATAACAAACAGAAAAAATAACCATATGGCAACTAAAGAAATCAAGACTTATTCGCTTGCCGAAATGAAGGACAAGTATATCGGTAAAGTTGGTACATCTGACCGTGACGAATACGAATACGAACTTCGTATGGACGTTTTGGGGAATATGATTAAAAAAGCAAGACAAGAACGACATTTGACACAAGAAGAACTTGGAAAACTTGTAGGAGTTCAGAAAGCACAAATCTCAAAACTTGAAAGCAGTGCCAACAGTGCGACAATTGACACCGTTTTAAAAGTTTTTAAAGCATTAAAAGCAGAGATAAATTTTAACGTAAAACTTGAAGACAACTTTGTTAAACTCGCCTGACAGAAAAAGAAAGCCGAACGCACAACAGCACCTACCCAAAAGTGGCAGTTAAGTGGTTAAATCAGGCTATGTGCTTCTATCAAAGTTTGTGCGTCTCTGACAGCGTAGTGCTTCTAATCCCCCACCATCGCAAAGCCCAAAAACGTTATGCGTCAGCATTTCCGACCGCTACCGAAAATCAAATTTTCACATAAAACGGTTTGACAAATGAAAATTTATAAGAAAGTGCTTGTTTCCCAATTAGGAAATTTATATCTTTGACAAAAATTGTGAATGAAGCCAAACTTTGACATAGAATTATTGCCCGAAGCAATTGAGTTTTTAGAAAATCTTGACGACAAAACGAGAGAAAAAATTTACTACAACATCAAAAAAGCTCAATTTGTAAATGACAATGAACTTTTCAAAAAATTGAATGACTTTATTTGGGAATTTAGGACTTTGTATAACGGTAAATCTTATCGACTTTTTTCATTTTGGGACAAAACAAACGACAAAGAAACTTTGGTTGTGGCAACACACGGAATTTTAAAGAAAACGAAGAAAACACCAACAAAAGAAATTAAAAAGGCGGAAGAAATTAGAAAACAATATTTAGAAAATAAGACAAAAAAATAAATAATTATGGCAACAAATAAATTTAAAACCGTTTCGCTTGACACAATGATTGACAAACACATTGGAAAGCGTGGAACCGAAAAACGAGAAGCGTTTGAGAATGAGTTGAGAATTGACTTGTTGGGACAAGCCATAAAACAAGCTCGACAAGAACGCAATATGACACAAGAAGAATTAGGCGTACTTGTTGGAGTTCAGAAGGCTCAAATCTCAAAGATTGAAAATAGCGTAAAAAATGCAAGATTTGAAACTATACTGAAAGTATTTGACGCTTTAGGTGCGAAAGTGAGCTTTAACGTGGAACTAAATAACCGAAAAATAGCGTACTAAAAAGTATGCCGAACGCACAACAGCAGTAATTATTAAAATATGAAATACCAGAATCTCCAAATTACTCTTGCATTTTTACTTACATTGTTGGTATGTAATGCACAAGAGTCAGGTGTACGTTGGCAAGTAAAAAATGAAAGTCCAGCCTATGGTATCACCTTGGGATATTCCTTGCCAGGAGATCAACTTCAAGCAATAATCGGAGATAAATTTAAACCTCACTTAAATGAGGATGGCAACGGATATTTAATGTTGTTCATTGCGATTTCTAAACAATATAATCTCGATAGCACTTCATACGACACTATGACAATTGCCCATATTCTCATTAGCTCACAAGGGTCATTAAATAGCCCACTTGTTATTGCTGGCGAAAATCAACAGATTAATAAAATATTTACCATGTACGACTTTAAAGTTGACATTGGAAAAATTGAACTGGAAGTAGAGCACAAAGGCGATTCTATATTGACAGAAGCAGCAATAACAACTGAGGAAGGCGTCGTTAGAATAAAAGCCACATTTCTAAATAATCCTGGAGAATCGGTGACCATTGAATCTGCCAAAGTAAGCGCACCAGCAAATCCAACTAGCTTTTTCAAAGGTGGGGAATCATACCGACCTATTCAAATAGATTCCGCTGTGATTGAAAACGAGGGTGAAAATTGGATAACACAGCTCAATTTACCATCTAAACCTGACAAAATATGGTTGAGCGTTGATTTTGTATGGGATTTTATATTTACTCGGGAGTAAGACATGATTCTAACAATAAACAAATACCATTCAAACACGCATTTATTCAAGCGACAGAACACGCTAATAACCAAATAACTATAACTATATGGCAGAAAATACAGACGAAAAACACCTTGGTAATTCGAACAATACTCAATCAGAAAAACCTTCTGGCGAAATCATTCATACTCCTGACACAGAAACTATCAATCATAATCAAGAAGCTGAAAACAAGGAAGTACGTCATCACCCAAACTTACATCCTAAATCCAAAAAGTGGAAGACATATTTTCTAGAGTTTTTAATGATTTTTCTTGCAGTAACAATGGGTTTTATCGCTGAAAATATTCGGGAGCATTTTTCTGAAAGAAAAATTGCCCGTCAAAATCTGGAAGCTTACAGAAATGACCTTCTTCAACATCAAGAACTATATACTGAATATATCAATGGACTAAACAGAGGTATACCGCTATATGATAGCATTGTTTCTGTTTTCTACACACAAAATGAAAATAAAGAATTAGCCACTTTAAGCCGCCTATTGTTAGAAGGACAAAAAAATATGATCATTGAAATAAATACACCTACTTACGACCAATTAATCAGTTCAGGTAGCATGCGGTTCATTGAAAACATTGACATTAAAGTCGGCATTACCAATTATAAAAATCAAATAGATCACTTAGCAAACTACAATAACAGAATTATTAATACGATAAACAATCAGATGGGAGAATTTGGAAAAATTGTAGATACGCATGATTTCTGGAATACTAAAAAGAACTCGGTTGATTATACTCCAGAAATGCAACCTTTCAATTTAAATCATGAACAGCGAAACTTTATAATTGCCTACTATAAAGTATTTACAGTTCAAGTAATATCCCTTTCAAATCAAATGAAAAATTTATTAAATTATAACGCTTCTCTTATAACAATGATTGACAAAGAGCTCGACAAATAAAAACGTTGATTTCAAAAGCACGAACGGACAACAAATCACAAAAATAATTGCCGAAAGTTTAGTAAATATAAACAGTGTAGTCCGCATCAAATTTGGTAGAATTTTAAAAAATCATGCTGCCGAAATCGGCTACTATTGTTACTTTAACCGTTGGCTATTAATAGAACAAACTAAAAATTAAAAAAATGAAGAAAATATATTTTAGCATCGTATTTATTTTACTGTTTTTCACAGGTGGCTTTGGCCAACAATTTAAGGCCAGTTATTCCTCATCTGTTTTTAATAAGGCATTTACAGGAAATGTGGTTGTTTATCTTTCAAAAGAGAACAAAGAACCAAAAGATGGTGCTGTAGGTATTGAACGTTTTCCTTGCTTTTCTGTTGCTGTCCAAAACGTGCAACCCGGACAAAGCGTTACTATAGATGATAAAGCGAATTCTTTTCCTACCGTTTTATCTGATATTGAGCGTGGCGATTATTATGTACAAATTGTATGGGATAGAAACCTTGGTGGTCGTTCTATTGCAAATAGTTCAGGAAATTTATTTAATGCTTCTGAGAAGATTACTATTACAAAAGACTTCAAGAAGGTTTTTAACATTGTTGCCAAAGAAATAGTTGCCGAGTATCCTGATTTTAAGGAAACCGAATATGTAAAAGCGTTAAAAGCACCTTCTGCTTTACTTACTGCGTTTCATGGAAAAGCAATGACGCTTGAGGCAGCGGTTATCCTTCCAAAAGAATACTATACTGAACCTACTAGAAAATTTCCTGTGTTGTTTAATGTTTCAGGTTATGGTGGTGATTATCATAGACTTTCAGGTACTACTGAACCAAGTAAACCGATTGACAGCATAGCGGTTATTATGGTGTATCTTGATGGGAATTGTGCTTTAGGCCATTCTGTATATGCTAATAGTGATAACAATGGTCCTGTAGGTGATGCTTTGACTTCGGAGTTTATACCTTTATTAGAAAAAACGTTTAGAGCCAATGGTGCTCGATTGTTAACGGGACATAGTAGTGGCGGATGGACGGTTTTGTGGTTGCAAACGCAATATCCAAAGGTATTTGATGGTTGTTGGTCAAGTTCGCCTGATCCTGTTGATTTTAGAAGTTTCCTGAAAGTAAATTTATTCGAAGACACAAATATGTTTTCTGATAAAGACGGTAATCAACGTTTAGTGGCAACGGTAGCAGGAGCTTTTCCTTGGGCCACAATGAAGACTATGTATACAATGGAGCATGTTATTTATCGTGGTGAACAAATGCATTCTTTTGATGCTGTATTTAGTAAAAAAGGAAGCGACGGAATGCCTGAAAGTATTTGTGACAGTAAAACGGGAGCAATAGATTCGAGCGTATTTATTAATTGGAAGAAATATGACATTGCTTTAAATCTAAGAGACAATTGGGAATCCTTAAAACCAGAATTGGATAACAAAGTTCGCGTATCTGTAGGTAAACAGGATAATTTTCTTTTAAACTACCCAGTGTATTTATTAGAAAAGCAGATGAAAGAGTTAAATTCAAATTTTCAGTTTGCTTATTATCCAGGAGATCACTTTACAATAAACACACCTGAATATTGGAAAGATGGTTTTGGATTTCTGAAACAAAAGTATTTAGAATGGATTGCTAAAACTGAAAAAAAATAACAACACTAACAGCACCTAAAAAAAATGGCGGAGAAAGTGCGCATATAAACATTTGAGCAACTAATAAACATTGTGCGTATAGACGAGTGTTCCAAAACCGCCACTTCTTTTAGCTGCCAACCGTCAGACTGCGCAAAAACTACTAACCTAAATCGCTATATTTTTCTAAAAACAGATCTTAATTATTTGTTTAATTAATTGATTATCAGTATATTTATACTATATTTAATTAGATTTATGATGGATTATATTCAAGGATTTGACAGGAATCAACTCGTAATGATGGACTTTGAATCAAATGTTGCCGCTAATTCTTGGGCGAGGGTGGTTGATTGGTTTGTAGAGATGCTTCCGCTAAAGGAATTAGGGTTTAATGATGTCCTACAAACCGAAGGACGTCCGCCCTATAATTCAGCAGATTTACTGAAATTATTTATGTATGGATACAGAAATGGTATTCGTTCTTCTAGAAAGTTAGAAGAAGCTGTAAGATTAATATCGAAGTATTATGGCTTTTAAAAGGATTACAACCTTCTGCTAGAAAAATTGCTTACTTCAGAAAAAACAATCCTAAAGCTTTTAAACAATCCTTTCGGTATTTTGTAGTTCTGCTTAAAGAAATGGATTTGATTAATGGAGAAACTATAGCCATTGATTCTTTTAAAATAAGAGCTCAGAATAGTCTAAAAAATAATTTCAATCAAAAAAAAATAGACCGCCATATCGATTATATCGATACCAAAATTGCAGAATACGAACAACAACTTGATCAGAATGATGCGCTGGAGGAATCTCAAAAAAAAGAAATTTCAAACAAGATTACTTGGCAACAAGAAAAAAAACAACGGTATCAATCTATTGGAAAAGAACTCAAACAAACGGGCGCAGCTCAAATAAGCATAACAGATCCTGATGCCAAATCTGTTATTCTTCACAGAAACATTATTAATGTGGGGTATAATATACAAGCAGGATGTGATGGAAAACACAAGTTGTTTATCAACAATGATACTGGTTCTGTTAATGATACACATGCTTTGGCTCCTATGGCATTAGATGCAAAAGAATTATTAAAAGTTGAAAAAATGAATTGCATAACAGATAAAGGATATACCACAGCAATACATATTGATACGTGTGTGAAAAATGGAATAACAACCTACTCCTCTCCAAAAGCTCACTCTTCGCAAAACAATGGTTTATTCAATACCAAGGAGTTTGTATATGATCATCTAAATGATACTTATACCTGTGCTGCAAATCAACTTTTAAAAACGAATGGAACTATCTATTAACCCGACGGCATTATATCTATAATTATCAAGCTGCATATTGAATATCTTTATGATTGAAATATTTTTGAACTCTATCTGGATTTTGAACTAACATTTGCATATGGTTTTCTAAATTTTCTTTAAGTTTTTCAT
>NZ_JAUYUD010000055.1 GCF_030692605.1 Lutibacter sp. | reverse complement strand
TTTTTTACGCCTTTCTTTATTAAGGCAATTGCCTTTTTTCGATACGAACTTCTAATCGTATCATCAACTGTCCTAAAATCTTCTTTTTCCATAGGACAAATATACAACTTTTTTATGAATATATTACCGCTAGGTTAATAGTTGTTTTGTCGGATTTTTTTGAGATAAAACATTAATTAAAAAGGGAATGTTTTCTTTACTTTCATCACCGGCACGGATTATAAATCCGCGCTATCAGGTTGGGATAAATTTAAAATTTCCAAAGTCGACTTAAAACACAATTGGCATAACAAAATATTTATTCATGTAAGAATTTGTGATTTTGGAATAGCCTGCATTTCTTTTGTTTTATTCTTTCATCAGCAAATCCACATTGGCCACTATTTCATTTTCTTTATTATTCTTGTCATAAAAACGGACATATAAATGATAGGTTTCTCCAACTATCATGGGATCGCCGGTATTGAGTGATGCCTGCAGGATTTTGGCCTCGGATGCGGTTGTTCCGTTTACCATGTCGGCAAATGCATCGGGCAGGTTTAAGATTTCTTCACCAGTTTTATCAGTCAGTAAAATGCTGCAGCCCGGAAATACTTTTCCGTCTTTTTCCGTAAAGTAATCAACTCCTGTTGCTACAACTGCAAGTTTACTGCCCATGGTAATTTTATTATCGCCTAATCTATTGCCATTTTCATCTGCCAGATAAATATCATCAATGGTAAGGCCATTATAACTTGTGGATAGTCCCGTGGCCAGGTCTATTTTTACGCCTTTGCTGTATTGACAGGAAAATGACATTATACAGCAAACAGAAAACAGGATTATTGATAATTTTTTCATATTGTTTGTTTTTAGTGGTGTGAATTAATTTGATTTATAATACTTTTCTTTTATCTCCGGAATCAATGCACTCAATTTTTTTATCCTTGTTTCATCCGAAGGATGGGTGGATAAAAACTCCGGTAGTTTGGCTCCATTATTTTTTGCCGCCATTCGTTGCCAGAAGGGAACGGCTTCTTCGGGATTATAACCGGCCATTCCCATAAATATCAATCCTAGTTTATCGGCTTCACTTTCCTGCATGCGGCTGTTGGGCAGTTCCAGGGCCAGTGTGGAGCCAATAGAATACAGAGACAGAAAAAGGATCTGTGTTTCCTGCTTCTTTTCTTTCAGGGCTTCTTCTAAAACCAATCCGCCCAGGCCCATCAATAATGCTTCACTCATTCTTTCATTACCATGTCTTGCTATTGCATGGGCTATTTCATGACCCATTACCACGGCCAAACCTTCTTCTGTTTTTGAAACAGGAAGCAAACCCGTATAAACAACCACTTTGCCACCGGGCATACACCAGGCATTTACAATATCTTCATTAATGGTATTAAACTCCCACTTGAAGTTTTTCAATTCTTTACTCATATTGTTTTGCTGCATATAAGTTTCTACTGCCTGCTGAATTTTTGCTCCCACTCTTGTTACCATTTGCGCCCTTGCATCAAACTGTGAAAGAGTAGGGCTGGCTTTTACGACTGAATCGTATGCAGAGAAAGACATGGTCGTTATCAAACCATTTGGAACAAGGTTTAATTGCTTGCGTCCGGTCACCGGAACTGTTTTGCATGATGATATGGCCAGTATCAAAGCTGCTGAATAAAAAATAAGCCGGGGATATTTCATCCTTTATTTTTTTAAAGTTTAATAAGTATAGTTAATTCAGCCTTACTTGATACTGCTTAATAGCTGCTGTACTTTTTCACCAACAATTGGTATGGGTTTTTCTTCTCCATTAATGGCGGAAATCAGTCCCATAATCCATAATACAAATAAAACCAACCCTACAGGTATTAATAGCAGTGATACGAGCCAGCCCAGGTAAGGAATAAATAACAGCATCGTTTGTACAATATAAAAAGTAAATCCTATTAACATAATGAATAGGGATTGCCTGAGGTGATAGATTGCAAGCTGGCTTTTATTATTGCCATACATTACATAAGCAATTATCCAACCTATAATGGTAAGGTAACTGATGATGGCGATGCTTTTGCCATCCATTTGCTGCATACCGGTGTTTGTGTTGTTTTCGTTTTGCATGTTAATTGTTTTTTTGTTTGTTAATTGTATTTAATGAAATCTTAATAAATGTGGAATTGAAACTATATTTATGACTGTATTTTTTTAAAAGTTTGTCCATTCAGTACCGGTTTCAGCATCATAGCCATATTTGTTTGATACTGCTAAAGTTCCTGTTCTATCGGTTTGATAATAAGTCCACCCAATTCTTGTTGCCTGCAGTGTAACAGAAGTAGTCATTACCCCGTTACAGCCCAAAGATTCTGTACAAGTCAATACTTTTATTTTTTCCATTTTAATATTATATACAGGTTTTGGCGCACCGGCACTGAAGCTACTGTTCATAACGTTTATCTGCCCGGTCATCAATAATTCGCCACTTGCCATTGCTCTTTTTAAATCAGCAGAAGCAATGGAGATATTCATAGTAAAGCTATATTGGGTATTATTTTTACCACTTGAACCTGTGGTTAAGGGCATTATCCATCCTTCAAAACCTTTTGTCACAGATTCGCCTTTAATTAGCTGATTCTTTGGGTCAGTTAGTTTTATAAATGTTTTTGTTTGTGAATGAATGATAACTGGCAGTGCCAACATTAACAAAATAATTAGTTTCATTTTTAATTGATTTAATGGTTATGATTAAAAAAAAAAATTCTTCATCATTTCATTTTAAATAGATGAAGTTCTTCAATTGTTCCCCTGTACATGTGTAAAATCCGACCATCTTTAACGGTTTCAAATTGTATGGAAAATGTTTCTGTGGCTCCTTTAAAACGGTTGGTAAGTTTCATTTCCCAATTTGTTACAAAGGCTTTACCATTACAAGTTTCACCAACGTATCGGTTGTTGCCATTAAAGCCATCTACCCCTTTATAAACACTGGTGTATAATCCGTCAGGTTGAAAAATAAATTCAGTGGTGCTTGATGCAGAAGCCATACCCATACTGTTTCCTGAATAAATATTATAATATTCTATTCCGGCACCGCTGGATGATTTCCAGTTTCCTGGTAAGTCATTGGCTGCAACGGCAAACTTGTTATAATTAGCTATTACAGACAGTTTATCCCAGTTGGTTCCGTCCTGCTGATATACTGTTGTAAACTGATTTTGAAATCCTGCTTTATCTGGTGTAATGATTTCAATCCATTTGCCGCCGTTGCCATTTCTGTATAATGCAACATGAACTTTTTTACCGCTTGCATTTTCTGTCAGGTCTGCTTCGGCAAAGTATTTTGCATCCATAAATCCACCATCAGCCCACCAGCTTTTTCTTATCCAGAGATTGGATAAGTTTGAATAGCGTGGTGCAACAATTGTATTCCACACAAATGCTGTTTTTTCATCGAGGTTATTAAAGTCCCTGATGTTTGGTTGTGCATAATGAATTAAAGCAACAGTATTGCCTTTTGTTACCTGTACCCAATCTTCCTGTTCTGTAGCAACCCAACCGTCATCAAAATTGGTGGTGGTAAATGCGAACTTACTATTTCCTGTTGGTTGAATGGTTGGTTGCAATACTGGTTGTACGGCAGGTTGATTTACCTGGTTATCTGTTGAAAGATTCTTCATTTCAACCGATGCTAAAAGCTGTTCTATGGCAGGCATATAGTCCAGGCTGTTGGTAATAGCCACAATACTGACACAGCGGTTATAACCACTCATGGTAGTTAGCAAAGCAATCGGATTGCTATTATTAAAAGTAAATTTGCCCCGGCCTGTTTTTATTTTCCAGTCTCCGATTTCCTTTACTGCATTTCCGGGATCCTGTGGTTCTTTATTATTTGGCTTTTTAATTAACTCTTCCCACTCGCTATCAAAATCCTGCTCTATGCTTCCTTTGCTGATGGTGCTTTTATAAATACCAATCTGGCACCATGTCTTTTTTTTCTTATCTACAAAGCTGTAGGTAGTTACATTTTTATTTATCTCTTTTCCCCAGTTTTTAGGTACTTCGTAAGAGGTTAGGTCAAACGTTTCTTTTTGGGCAAATACTTCGGTAGGGCTTAGCAGAGTAGCTATAGAAAAACCGAGAAAACAGAGTAAGAATATTTTTTTCATTTATATTTTATTTATTACATAAAAAATTCTATTTTATTCCAGCCTGAAATGCGTTAAGCATTCTATTTTTCTGTCTTGCTATTGCGGACAGGAACGGCAAAGACCAACACCCGTATAGTTGGCAAAAATTCCGGATGATCCAAATCTGCTGTCCAATTTAGCTCCTATACCAAATACAACATAACCACCAGAATATGATATGGTTGGGCGGCCGACACTACTGCCGGTTACATTTGAAACAGCACGATTTTCTCCTGTTGACATATTGTGCATTACAATATTGGAAGCTGGGACTCCTAAATTGGATGCTTTAGTTGAAAAAGCCACCCATTTACCATCAAATGAAATGGCAATTTTTTCACCCTGCTCAATGGGACTATCGGCATTGCCGGAGATTCCGTTAGCTCCATTACTTGCTATGACTGTTTTGCCAGTATTAATATCGTAAACATACACATCCTGGTAACCGTTTATATTACCGGGCACCATGTTGGTGGCAGTAGTGGTAAAAGCAATATAACGACCATCGCCGGAGATTGCAGGAGCCACAATCCGGTTGGCGCTTTCAGTGCCCTGGTTGCGTTCCTTACCGTCGGCAGTAAGGCTTATCCGTTTAAATTTCGAAATATTTTTCTCCCATAAAAAAATATCCCAAAGTCCATTATTGTCATTAGTAACTAAAGTAGCCGTATGAGAATAAAAGGCAATTCGCGTTCCATCATAAGAAATGGAAGGTTTGGAACCACCGCCGCCTTTTTTTGCAATTGGGTCTATGCTAATCATAATTGTGCTTCCTAATTTCATATCACGCAAAAAAACATTATTGTTGGATGTGCCTTTTTCGGTTGCTGAAATATTACTGGCCATTGAAGTAAAGGCAATGAAGTTTCCATCACCCGAAACTGAAGGTTCATAACTCTCTGCATTTGTTTCTGCACCACCAGTGCCAATACTCACCGTTTCAATTTTATTGGTGCCGGATTGCCAAATAAAAATATCACGAAAACCGTTTTTATCGCTCTGCACTAAATTACTGGAGTAGGATTCAAACGCAACTGATTTTCCATCGCCGGAAATTGCCGGGGAATAACAATCTCCATTGCCTTCTTCGCCGTTAGGTGATGCGCTAATTAATTTGGTGATGCCGGTATTGCGATCCCTCCAAAAAATCTGGCGATGTTTTCCTGTAGAACCATTAAGCCCAACAGCAGTAGTTACAAAGGTAACGTAACGTCCTTCTTCTCCATTGTTGCCGCCAACTGCTGCATCGCTACCGTCGTAAAAAGTGCTGAACGATTTGTCATTTGTACTGCGGCTGATATGGTCGTAAGTAAAATCACAACCCACTCTTAATATGTTTTTGTCCCGGGGCATTTTACCTTCAGCACCGGCATAAATGTTGGCCGTTTGCCCAATCGGTATTTTTTTTAGTGCTATTTTAAATTTTGTGCTATCCAAAAGTGAGGTTGGAAAGTGGAAGGTATTGGTACTAAAATTATTTCCGGTTTCTTTTTTTGCGATAAGCGTCAGGTCGGCTTTGCCATTATTTTGCAAAATAATGGCAGTACCGCCCGGGGCACTATAAATTCCAGAAAGTAAAGTCCCTTTAGGAAGAGGATTATTGATCGTTTTTGCTTTTTGCTGTGCCTGTAACCCGGTTACTAATATTGCGAGAATGAAGAACAAAAATATTTTTTTCATTTTTTTTCATTTTAAATTAATAATAATTCTATTTCCCCAGCATATTCTTTAACAATGTAAAATCAACAGCTTTCATAATATCTGTTCTAAACTTTGTTGCTATTGGCGCATTGTGGTCCCATATTACATTTACCCAAAAGAACTGAGGAGATGAATGGGGTAATTTTTTATTGAAATAGCCTGGATTTGGTTTGATAAGGATTTTCCCGAAAGGATCGTCATCGTCAGTAAACAAGTAAGATAAATGGTCATTAGGGTCATCTTTCACAATTGCCTGTTGATTTAATTCCTCAATAGGTAATTTTAGCTGCTCTTCAATTTTATCAAAGGCAGGTTTGAATTCTTTTTCATTATCAGCTACCAGTTTTTCAAGCTTGGCTTTGGAATCCAGGTAATCCATCTTCATATACTTTTTTAATTTTTCCGGATCGTTTTTATACTCTACTTCTTTGTAACCTTTTTCTATTTCTATATTTTTAAGTACATCTTTATATGCTGCTGCAGCTTCAAACATTTGTACTGCTAATGCCTTCTTCCTTTTTTCTAAAAATTCTTTTTTTGTTACATAAGCAAAAGGAAGTTTACCATCATATGTAATAAGCCATGCTCTGGATTTTCCTGTCATACCAAAACCAAGGCCGGCATCTATTTCCTTAAAATACCAGTATCCATCTTTTACAATTGGCATATCATAAATAACGTTGAATCCTTCGGCTAATAATCTGTCTCCCTGGGCAGTATCGTAAATTTCAGCATCATAAAAATTTGCGTTAATCAAAAAAGCGGTTGAAGTCTCATGGGCTGTTTTAAAATTATTGCCATCGCAGTAATAGTTTAACGCCAAGATACTATAAGAATATCCATTGCCCGGCATGTTTGATTCTGGCCTGCCATAACCACCATTAAATTTAATAGTCACACCCATTGGCGTATACTTTGATTTGATCATAGTGTGTATTGATGCAACTATTTTTTTTTCTCTTGCAAGGTCGCCTGCAGCTATCCCGGCTAAAACACCGCTGCTTTCTTTCCAGGTGCCGGGTTTTTGGAGTAGGAATTCTTCATCACATTCCTGTGCTGCAGATGAAATTGCTATGACTGCAATGCATAAAATAGAAAGAATATATTTTTTCATATCGGATTTATTAAAAATTTTATTTTTTATTCTTTTCTTTAGAGGGCTTTCCTAAATATTTACTCTCTACTGTAAAACCAGCATTTATAGAAATCTTTGCATCTATTGGCGAATATTTTGACTTTATCATTGTATGTAGCGCAGCTACTACTTTCTTTTCTTTTCTTTTGCAAGATCTGTTGCTGATACTCCTGAAGTACCACCACTGTATTATTTCCAGGTGCCGGGTTTTTGCAGTAAAGTTTCTTCTTTAACCTCAGCTTCTTTTTGTACGGCATTCGGTTTCGATGCCGGGGCGCCAGGGGCAGTTTTACCAATAAAAGATTTTAAAAAATCGAGATCAATCGCATTGCTCATATTCTCCGCTACTTTGCTTGCCACTTTATTTTTATCATAATAAATAATTTCAATACTGATAAATTGCGGTACAGAGTGTTGTAATCCTTTATTGAAATATGCCGGATTGGGTTTGGTAAGTATTTCAGCAAACGGTTCTGCCTTATCTGTGAAATCGTAATAATTGGAGTTTTTTTGATTTCTTATTACGATAGCTCTTTTGTTCAGTTCGGAAGCCGGATCTGCCAGTTGATCATCTACCCGTTCAATTGCTTTTCTTAATTCTTCTGTTGCCCTTTTATAGTTTTGATTTTCTCTTTCAATACCTGGCTTATATGTGTTGTCTATATATTTTGAAAGACGGTTAGCATCATTTTTTAATTCCTGTTCCTTAAATTTTTTTTCCATTTCCCATTTTCCCAATTGTTCTTTGAGTCTTGGTTCTTCATCTGAAAGTTGATGTTGCAGATTGCTTTTTCTTTTTACAAGGAATTCACGACGGGTAACATAAATCCATGGTACTTTGCCATCAAAACTTATCAGCCATAGTTTACTGTTGCCGATTTCGTGATGACCTATAGCTTCAGGATCGTCAGGAAATTGCCAGATGCCGGGCTTTATTTCAAGAGGTAAACCATGCCGGAGATCGAAATAACCAGCTAATAAATAATCATCGGATGTTTCATAGAGCGGCGTTTCAGAAAACTGGTTAAATGAAATATTTAGCGAAATAGCAAATGGGGATGGGAATGTAAGCTGTTCACCGGAACATAAATAGTGGTGGGCTTTGATTAAGTAACTATAGGAATTGACAGGATCATTTATTTGAGCAGGTGGTTGGACATAAGCGAACTCAGGATTCACACCCATTGGTGCAAACCTTGTCAGCATCATATTATGCACTGTTTCAAGAATTTTTTTTTGAATGATCAGATCAGTACCTGCTATAGACACAGGATTTTTAGACTGGCCCCATGTGCCTTTCTTACTTAAAACCCTGTTTATACATTCTTCATTATCTTGTGCAACTGCAACTGCAAAACTTATGAGATATAATCCCAGTAATAAATATTTCATAATGTGTGTTTTATTAATCAAATAATCCTTTGATAAAATTTTTTAGTTTTCTTATTGCCTCTAATCTATTGTTGATTATATTTTGCAAACCGTTTTTTCTATTTCCATTCGTTCAGATATTCTTACTAGTCAATGAAAAGTATTTGTCTAGGAATAAAAATTTGTCTTTATATTTCAACTATTCTTTAACTACATTCTCCCTCCATTCAATTTCTCCAAAAGCAACTTCGAAAACAGATTTGGGTTTAATAAACCCACAATCCCGAAAATATTCCCTGTCCATGCAAGGAAGGTCCCGAATTCCATCCTATTCGTGCCTCAACACCTAGCACTACGTCTGATGGCTCTCCAGGTTTTATCATAACATCATACCCTCCAGGATCTAGCCCGCCGTATGGGTTAAGTCCATCAACAAGCCCTGCTTCAGCTTTTACTCCTGCAATCAGACCAAAGTCAGTGACACCCTTGGGTCCCCATTGAATAAAACCTCCACCTCCGGCTTTCAATTCAGCTTTCATTGGACCTAATTCTCTTGAACCAATACTTTTATAAATACCAAACTCTGCAGTGGCACTAATTGTTTGGCCGTCAATAAAGTTTTCTAAATGATTTAACTTTAAAATACCAACATCCATTTCAACTGATTGAATGTTGCAATCCCATCTAGCTACAGCAACTGGTGTCCATATTTTGATATGACTATCACAATGAATGATTTCAAAATCAGAAAGTGCTTGAAAGTGGGTTTCAACTTCCGGATCATCCTCGCATATCCCGCTATTACTGGCTATTTCCCTGCAGGCCATGCAGCTAAATTGAAAATCAACTGGTGTAGTAAAAAACGGAAGTTTTCCGGAAATACAGGAAAGGAATTCTATAAGGTGTAAATTCTTTGATTTTTGATAATCTTCTTCGGTTGGAGAACTGTATCTCAAATAATATATAATCTCGTTTGTGAAATATTTCATCCGGCTTATCCATTCAACACTAAGGTTGTAGTTTTTTTTATTATATGTTTCATAAAAGGCATTAACTAATGGTTTTGATTCCTGGCAAGCCTTTTCCATAAATCGGGCATGAATTTCGTACTCTTTTGCAGACTGCTCAGCCTCATTTCTGCCTGAGGGTGGGTTTGCACGGATTTCATCCCTAAACTTTTTTTCCCATTTTTCGTTAATTTCTATCACCTTTTCCACTAGGTTATTACTCACATTCATTATTGAATCATGGAGATAGGCAGATTTTTTCTCCATTTTGTTATGAAACTCTTCTTTATCGGTAATTACAATTTTTTGTAATTCGAGTGCTTTATCCATGATAAAGTTAAAGTTCGGAATTTTACCGGAACGAAAATCGTTCATCATTTTTGTCTGTGAAGCAATAATTTCGTTTTCATTTGTATGGGGCATATATTTTTCAAAAAGGAGATTGCATCCTTTCTCAAATTCCTCCCATTTTGGAAATAGTTCTTCTCTTTGAGATTTTGAATAATAAAAATCAGGACGATTGGCCAGCATTTTATCAAGCCCAAGTGCATCTTGGGACTTTGGCATATTCCAGCGAATATCCCCCGATTGAAGTTTTCCTCCTAATTTTTGCAGTTTTATTATTTTTACGTCGCTGTAAGCTCCTTTAATTGATCTCTTTATGCAACTGATTGCTTCTTTTTTATTCCCCTTTGATTCTTGAATAATACATTTTGTATAATTGGCTTCCGAATGAATAGAAAAAATACGAATAACGCTGTCTAAGTAATTTTCAGATTTTTCCATATCGCCTAGGCCGAACCATGCCTGACCAATATTATTAAGAATTGTACTGTTGCCTGGATAACGTTGGTTTAGTTTTTGTAAAATTGGTAAGGCAAGATGTTCACCTCCGTTCATCGTTAAAAAGCTTGCGTAATTATTAAGGTTGTCAGGATCTGAAGTGTTTTCCAATACTGCCCGACCCATAAGTTCAATGGCTGCTTCTGGCTCTCCATATATCCACAAGCCATTGGCTGCATTAGCAACATAAATTGTTTCTTTATATTTTTTCTTAATGGATTGATATGCATCTTCGGCTATTTTTTTTGATGCAGGACTGATTTTTTTGGACACAGTTGTATAAACATTTTTGAGAAAAACCAATAACTGTTCATCATTTAATATCGTTTTTGGTATTCTGGCAATTCGTGCAGCATCTTTAACCGGAATTGTTTCAATTCCTGACAGAGCATTCTTTTGTTGTTTAGTTGTATTCTGATTTGCAAAATCGTACTGATTCATTAACTTTTTGTCAGAAGGCATTTTAATGCCCATACTGTCCATCATCTTTTTATCTTCCGGGCTCATATCATGCATTGCTTTCTGCATTTCTTCCATCATATCCTGCATTTCATTCTGAGTTGGAGGTTTCTCACTTTTGTTTTGTTTTTTCTGACTATAAGACATAACCATTAGCATTATAAGGACAGACGTTAAAAGATATTTTTTCATTTTAAGTTTATTTTACGCATTTACTTTAAATCTCCCACAATAATATTGGTAACATTGGCCACCTGTTTAATAATTCTGGTCAGCAGGGCTGTTGTTATGCCAACTATATAAACATCAGCTCTCACATAAACTGTATTGTCGTCCGCACTCATTCCAATTTTTACAACATCAAAATAATCATTCTGCTGCAACAGGAATTTGTATTTTGTATCATCAATCTTTCCTGATAGTGCTTCTGTAAGGTTGGTGTAAACAATATATAAGTCGTTTATTTTTTGAACAACCACATTGTAGGTGGCAATGTTTTCTCCTTCGAAAGGGATAACCATTAAACTGTCGTTAACCTTTTTATAGGGCAACCCAGTGTCGGCTATTAGCCTTGTTAATTTTGGCACCGATTGCACTACTGTTGTTTTTGACTTGGTTTGCGCAAAAACCGACCCCATTACAAGAAGCAGTATAGATACAAGAATATATTTTTTCATCATCAGTGAGTTAGAAGTAAACAATAGTCATTTTTCTGATCGGTTTTTTATAGGCTCTACTACGTTTTGGGTATTCCCAATGAATTTTTACTCTTTTTTGTCAAAAAGTTTCACGCCAGTTGCCACAAATTGAATATCTTTCTGATATTCTTTTTTCATAGTTTTTCTTTCACGAATAAGCTTAGCGGGTTCTATCCCCTCTACATTAATTCTTTTTCCCACGATATCTTTAGGAACGGCAAAACCATAATCTTTTGTTCCAACAGCTATTGTGGTTCCGTCATCTTTTTGCACCCACATTGTCAAACAATCTTCTTCACACCAATCAACTTTTATCACTGTGCCGGTTATGTTTGATTGGCCTTTAATTTGTTTTACATTTCTGTCCAAACCAAGCAGGGGTTTGGAGTTGACATTAATGATATCGACTCCTTTATAGTTTCCATACGTTTTACTTTTGCCCACATAGATGTCGTCTTCGGTTTGCTGGGCATTCACCGTTAGGCTGAAAAAAAAGACTGGCAGAATAAATAGTAACTTTTTCATAATGTATGTTTTTTATGTTTAAAAATGGTTTAAAATGATGATTCAAAATAACAATTAACAATCCTTTAAAAACAGGGTTTATTTTGCTTAAAATCAATTTTTAATTTGATGTTATTTTTTATTGCGGTTTAATTGATGATGTGGTTGGATTTAATTCGCCATCCGTCTTGCACAAAAGAGTTTTGTTGAAAGTATCAAGAAAGCCGGATGCATTGTTGAATACAATTGTTTTACTGCCAAGTGTTGGATGGAGAGTTCCATTCTGGTCTTTAAATTCCAGCGTAATATTTACACCTTCAATTTTCCAGGCATTCGAAATAAAATCAGGAAAATAAACGACCCTTAATTCTATTCCCTTCTTTTTCATGGATTCCAGTGTAAAATCTTCTGGTTTAGTGCTGATCTTTTCTAATCCAAACTCAGTATTAGAGTTTATTTTCATCTCATTTCTCATGTTTTCTCCTCGTTGTTGCATAATGAAGGCAACGCCGTTGGAAAGCTGAAAATATACTTCCGAAGGAAATTCTTTATTATCATTGCCTGTTCTGATATTAACTCTTGCAGAAGTTAAAGTATATTCACTGGTGGACACCTCCGATTTTGTTATCGGCGCTTCCGTTTTATTGGTTGTTGGAGGCGGAGGTGGTGGCGGATCTTGATTCAATATTTGCAAATTTTGAGTGTTTTTTATAGGTTTTTTATATACTTTTAATTGTGCCTGTAAACTGCCCATCACAAATACACTTAGAAGAGTAAGTAATAGTAACTTTTTCATGTTTATTTGTTTTAATTATTACAAGGTTTTGTTTTTTTTTGTAACATTGTTAATGTAAAAGTCTGATTTAAAGCAAAACAAAACAATCCCCTAAAAACAGGATTTTATGTAAAAACCAAAAAATCGTGGAAAAAGGGGAGTTGATTTGAGCTTTCTATTTCTTTTATTTGTAAGATAGATGAAAAGAATTATTTTTACTGTATGAGAAAGACTGTATGTTTATTTTTATTAATTCTGAGTAGTGTATTACAGGCACAAACTTTAATGAATAAGGACAGTTTATTGAAGCTATTGCCTGCTGTAAAGGATGATACCAACGCTGTTTTGTTATACATTAATATTGGGCAACAGTATGAATCCAATGAACCTGAAGTAGCCAAAGCATATTATCGTAAAGCGTGGAAACTTAGCAAAAAAATCGACTATCCTCTCGGTATCATTAAGTTTATTGCCAATTATACGTTTGTGCTTAACCAACAAGGTTTGTATGATTCATCGTTGTACTACAATTTGAAATCGGTAGAACTTTCCAGACAAATCAAAGACAGCGTTTATCTTGCCAAGACATTATTCAATACTGGCACTTCTTACCGAGCATTAGGTAATTATGAAAAAGCTGTCACTTATTATCTGGAAGGCCAAAAACTCTTTGCCAAAATAAATCAACCGGATAAAGAAGCCTTGATAAATGATTTGCTTCAGGTTTTATACATGGATTTGCACCAATACAGCAAGGCAATTACCTATGGTGAGCTATCGGTAAAGATGTATAGGGAATTAAGCTTGCCAAACAATTTAGGGGTTGCTTTAAATAACCTTGGAGCTAATTATGCCTTTAAAAAACAATTTGGCAAAGCCATTCCGCTTTTTAAGGAAGCTTTGGTCATAGGAAGGAAAGAGAATGATATAAATATGGAGGCTAACCAAATGCTGAACCTTGGTGATGCCTATATGAATTTTGGGAATTACGACAGGATGAAAGAAAATTATGACATGGCATTACAACTCAACAGAAAACTGAAAGCATATGAGGGTGAAGCTATTGCGCTAAGGGGCATTTCAATGTATTATCAATTTACAAAACAGTTCAATCTTGCGAAAAAGTTTGGTCTGGATGCTCTTGCTATTACAGAAAGTTACAACCTTTTGCCTGAAAAGTCAAAAATGTTAAACAACCTTGCAAATATTTCATTCAGCCTACAGGACATAAAAACAGGATTTGCATATTCACAACAAAGCAAATTACTACAAGACAGCTTATTAAACGAAACTATTCAAAAAAACGCACTAAATCTGGAAAAAAAATACCAGTTTGGACAAAAAGAAACTCGTATCAAACAACTTGAAACAGAAAAGAAACTTCATCAGTTGTCTTTACACCAAAAAAATATTTTAAACCACATACTGATTGGGGGCGGTGTTACACTATTAATTATCTCTCTTCTGTCATACCGCAACTATAAACAAAAACAAAAACTTCAGCAACAACGCATCAACGAATTGGAAACCCAGCAACAATTAATTGCCACTGAAGCAGTATTAAAAGGGGAAGAACAGGAACGGACAAGAATAGCCAAAGATTTGCATGACGGTTTGGGAGGGATGTTATCAGGAATAAAATTTTCATTTAATGGCATGAAAGGAAATTTAATCATGACGCCTGAAAACACACAGGCTTTTGAACGCAGCATGGATATGCTGGACAGCTCCATAAAAGAAATGCGGCGTGTGGCACATAATATGATGCCCGAAGCATTAGTGAAATTTGGATTGGATACAGCATTGAAAGATTTTTGTAATGAAATAAATAATTCAGGTGCGTTGAAAATTTCATATCAATCTATTGGTCTAGAGAATGTAACATTAGAACAAACAACAGCGATAACCATCTACCGTATTATTCAAGAATTGATTAGCAATACCTTAAAACATGCTTCTGCAAAAACTGCCATTGTACAGGTTACAAAATCCGGCAATTTGTTGGCTATAACCGTAGAAGATGACGGTAAAGGGTTTGACACCAAAATTTTAGATTGGTCAAAAGGAATGGGCTGGGTAAACATCAAACACCGTGTCGATTTTTTAAAAGGCAAGCTTGATGTCAATTCGCAACTGGGTAATGGCACATCTGTTCAAATTGAAGTTGATATTTAAATGGTTATAAAAGTTTTTATTGTAGACGACCACTATATGGTGATAGAAGGCATTCGATCTTTACTTCAAAATGAAAAAAGTATCGAGTGGATGGGGCATGCCATGAATGCAGCCTCTTGCCTGGCTTTCTTGCAACAGCAACAGCCAGATGTGATATTAATGGATATAAACCTTCCCGATATGAGCGGGATTGATTTGTGTAAAGAGGTAAAAATGAAATACCCAAGTATTCATATTATCGGTCTTAGCTCGTTTAACCAACAGAGCTTTATCCAAAAAATGCTTGACAACGGAGCTTCTGGCTATTTACTAAAAAATGCGACACGTGAGGAATTGGTATATGCCATAAAAACTGTCATTGAGGGAGAAATATTTTTAAGTGATGAAGTTGAATTAACAGTGCAAAAAAATGAAGATTCCAAAGTCCCCATTATTACAAGAAGGGAAATGGAAGTTCTTTTGCTTATTGCAGATGGTTTGACAAACAATGAGATTGCCATAAAACTTTTTATCAGCACAACAACGGTAGATACGCACAGGAAAAACCTATTGGCTAAATTTGAAGTTAAAAATACCGCATCTTTAATTAGAATGGCAGCCCAAATTCAATTGATACCTTTTATTAAACCTAAAAATTAACATAACATAAATGCAATAAATTCATTAGAGTTTTGACAATGAGAGAACATTTTCTGAAATTCTTTTTATTCTTTTTAAGCGTTTTTACAATCAATTATTTTATTATTTCATCCACTACAAAGTCACTTTTATGCGGGTTCATTCCGATAGCTATCGGAACCCGCCTTTTGTACGAAAAAAGCCGAAACAATTTGAAGGCCACTGAAAAAACTCATCTAAATTAAGCAAGGTCTATGAAAGCGATTAAGTTAAAGGTAACTTTGACTTAGTCGCTTTTTTATTTCTGTTTCTCAATGTGTTCTTTTTGCCAATACCATTCAAAAATGGCTGTATGGCTAAAATATTTGACTATTTTTATGTTTTTTGAGGTTTACACACTCCATTTAAGGATTCTCTTAAGATTTACAGCAAAAATCGACATTGCACTTTGCATTTGCATATTGTTTATGCCGTATGATTTTGCCCGACCATAGCCATGTACATTTTTTAATTCGCCATTTTTCGCTTCTATTTTATAGCGATGTTTCGCCTTCTCTTTGAAGTATTCTGTTTCTTGAAAAGCAATTTGCTCTTTGTGAAGATCTGATTTTATGGATACAGAGTAAGTTTTGGTCTTTGCTCCCTGCTTATAACAGCCGTTTCTAAGAGGGCAAGTTTTACACTTTTCAACATCAAAATAGTACGTGTCAACTTGGTTTGTTCCAACATTCTTTTGCCCTTGTCGTGCCTTTCGTATTGTGATGTGACCTGCTGGACACATAAACATGTCTGCATCCTTATTGTAATCAAATATGTCTTCGTTTTTTCTAAAACCTTGCGTAATTGATGGATTGAGTTTAGCTACTATTTTAATGTCTTGCTTACGGGTTAGTTTGATGTTTTCTTTTCCTGAGTAGGCGGCATCGCCTATGATTGTGTCAACGTCTATACCGTTTTGTTGACTAATTTCTAAAAGCTTTGGAAGCTCTGGCCCGTCTCCTTTTTCACCCGATGTCACCACTGCTGCCGTTATTATGCGCTCTTCAGTCATGGCTAAGTGTGTCTTGTAACCAAAGAAAGAACTATCTGCGGATTTATGGCCTATTTTGGCATCCTGATCTTTTGATAATGTGATATTTTCTTGAACATCTTCAATGGTTTCTTTTAGAACGTTTAATTTTTCTTGTACCGCAGGAATTGAGCTGATGGATTGTTCCTTTTCAACAATTCTTTCCAATTCTTTACTATAAGTTAGCTCTTTTTCTAAATCATTGTCAATATTCTTTTTCGGCATACGTTCCTTCCAGTCTTGGTCGTACTTATAAACAGTTTTGCGAAGTTGCTTTGAGCGTTCTCTTAAGACTTCGATTGTTGAAAACGGATTAGATCTCGATAGCGTATGGGTAGCATCTAAAATAATAGATTTAGAACGGATTACTCCTTTTTCAATAGCAATTGATACGGTTTTACTTATCAGCAGGTTCAATAAGTCAGTGTCTTTTAACCTTAACTTTCTAAATTTTGTGAGTGAACTTGGATTGATTACATCATCTTCGGGTGACATATCCAAAAAATATTTGAACGACATATCAAATCGTGAACGCTCCACCACATCAACATCTGAAACACTATAAATCGTTTTCAATAACAAGTACTTAAACACCCAAATTGGACTTTCTGCTGTACGGCCATTATTGTGGCAATATTTATTTATTAATTCATCGTAAACAAAGGAAAAATCAATCAGGTCATTAATCTTTCTGAGAAAATTCGCCTTTGGAACAATCAAATCATAGAGTGAACTATACTCACTAAATTGAATTATTTTTTGTTGTAACAGCATCTATATTAGGTGTTTAGACCGTTACAATATACAAAAAAAAGAGTAGATAAACTTGCGTTTCTACTCCTTTTTTATTAAAATTTTAGTCTTAAAATGACTTTTTCAGTGCCCTCCGGTCAACTGCGGCTTTTTTTGGAGCTTTTCCAACGAGTCTTTCTGTTTGTTCCAATGCTAGTTCCAAGATATGGCCATCAAACTCATTTCTAAAACCCATTGCTCCAACAATCACACCTGTATTTTGGGTGTAAACAAAAGATGCTTTATTGCCAAATTCAAATTTTTTGTGTTCTTTTCCTTTAGAGATGCACTGTGTTT
>NZ_JAUYUD010000054.1 GCF_030692605.1 Lutibacter sp. | reverse complement strand
TTTTTTACGCCTTTCTTTATTAAGGCAATTGCCTTTTTTCGATACGAACTTCTAATCGTATCATCAACTGTCCTAAAATCTTCTTTTTCCATAGGACAAATATACAACTTTTTTATGAATATATTACCGCTAGGTTAATATTGGTTTAGGACTTGCTCGTCTTGGAAACTTATTGAAATTTATACCATATTCATTAATTGTTGGTTTTACCAGCGGAATTGCATTAATAATATTTTCCTCACAGATAAATGATTTTTTCGGACTTCAAATTGAAAAAGCACCTGCAGATTTTATTGAAAAATGGTTAGTTTATTTTAATAATTTTCATCACATCAATTTGTATGCAATAGCGATAGCTATAGCAACAGTACTAATTACAATCTATTTTCAAAGGATTGTAAAAAAAATACCAGGTTCAATAATTGCAATTCTTGTTTCAACATTAGTCGTAAAATATTTCAATATACCTGTTGATACAATTGAAACTAATTTTGGAGAAATTCCAAGAACTTTTAATGCCCCTTCAATTCCGCATTTTGATTATCAAACCATAAAACATTTAATTCAACCTGCTTTTGCAATCGCATTGTTAGGCGCAATTGAATCACTATTATCCGCAGTAGTTTCAGATTCTATGATTGGTGCAAAACACCGTTCAAATGTAGAATTGTTAGCCCAAGGATCTGCAAATATTTTTAGTGCATTATTTGGAGGGATTCCGGCAACAGGTGCTATTGCTAGAACTGCGACAAACGTTAAAAATGGAGGCAAAACTCCAATTGCAGGCATTATTCATGCTTTTGTTCTTTTAGCCATTATGTTATTATTTGCTCCTTATGCTAAACTCATCCCCATGTCGTGTCTAGCAGGTATTTTAATTGTTGTTGCTTATAATATGAGTGAATGGAGACAATTTAAATCTATTTTAAAAGGTGATAGAATGGATATTATTATCCTTCTAACTACCTTTTTACTAACAGTAGTATTTGATTTGGTAATTGCAATAGAAATTGGAATTGTTTTATCTAGTTTCATTTTTATGAAACGAATGAGTGAATCAATTCAAATTAAAAATGTTACTGGAAGTGAAAATAATGAAGTTTTATTTGAAAATGAATTTAGCGATGTTCCTGAAGAAATATTAATTTATGAAATTAATGGACCTTTATTTTTTGGCGCTGCACGGCACTTTCAAGAAACAATTTCGAATAATAATTACAATCCAAAAATTATAATTGTTAGAATGCGTTATGTACCAATGATTGATGCAACTGGATTTCAAAGTTTGAAAGAGATTACTAAATCGTTTAAACAAAAAGGGATTTTAATAATTCTTTCAGGAATTAGCCCCGAATTAAGAAAAGGATTTAGAAAAAATGGAATCTATGAAATATTAGATCGAAAATACATTGTGAAAGATATAAATATTGCGATTTCAAAAGCAAAAAAATATTTAGATTTATCAAATTAATTCAATCTATTCGACTAACTATTTCATCAGCAATTGCTAAACAAGAAGTTGCCGCAGGCGAAGGCGCATTTAAAACGTGAACATTTCCTTTATGCACTAAAATTTTAAAATCATCTACCATATTTCCATCATAATCAATTGCCTGAGCTCTTACACCCGATCGTGATGGAACCACATCATTAGTAGTTATAGAAGGCATCATTTTCTTTAACTCCTTTACAAATAGCCGTTTGGAGAAAGCTCTTTTATATTCATCAATTCCTTTTCGCCAATGTTTACCAAATAATTTCCAAGTTCCAACAAAAGTTAAGGCTTCAAAAGTATCTTTAAAACTGAAACTGGTTCTATTATAACCCTCTCTTTTAAACGTAAAAACGGCATTAGGACCGCATTCTATACTTCCATTTATCATACGCGTGAAATGAACTCCCAAAAATGGAAATTTTGGATCAGGAACTGGATACACCAAGTTCCTAATTTTATAAGAAACTTCAGGTTTTAATTCAAAATAATCACCTCTAAAACCAACAATGCGCATGTCCAATTTTAATTGGTCTTTTTCAGCAATTCGATCCGAATGCAACCCCGAACAAAATATGATTTTTGTAGCGCTAAAATCGCCTAAATTTGTTTTTAAACTAGATTTTGACTCACCTGTAGAAATTCCAATAACGTTACAATTGGTAATTAATTTACTACTTAAATTTATCGAAATTACTTTTTCAATAAAAGATTTACTTAATGCCACATAGTCTATAATCCCCGCATTAGGAACCCATATCGCTTTCAAACCAACAATAAAAGGTTCCTTTTCTTTAATTTCTTCAGCATTTAAAAAACGAATTCCAGGTGTGCCATTTTCAATTCCTCTGTTAAAAACATCTTCTAATATTGGAATCTCATTATGTTTAGTAGCCACAA
Source organism: Lutibacter sp. (assembly GCF_030692605.1). Taxonomy (GTDB): domain Bacteria; phylum Bacteroidota; class Bacteroidia; order Flavobacteriales; family Flavobacteriaceae; genus Lutibacter. The sequence continues at coordinate 14,949 of NZ_JAUYUD010000054.1, read as the reverse complement.
TAATTTTACCACAAACATCATGTTTTACATTATTTTTAATGGCAAAATCTACTAATTGAATATGCCCATTTTTACAATTTAATGCTTTATAAGAACCAGGTTTATAGTATATTCCTGAATGAATAACACCCGAATTTCGGCCAGTTTGATGCATCCCAACTTCATTTTCCTTTTCTAGAATTCCAATTGATTTAGTTGGGTATTTTAGTTGTAATTTATAGGCAGTTGCTAATCCTACGATTCCTGCTCCAACAACTATAAAATCAAATTTGTTATCTAACATATTTTGAACCTTTCATAAAGCTCAAAACTACAAATCCTGCAACAAAAAACACTGCAAGTAACAAAATAAATAATCGTAATGAATTTGTATAAGATGTTACCAAACCTGCTAATGCCATACCTACAACAATTGCAATTTTTTCTGTAACATCGTAAAAACTAAAATAGGTTGCATGGTCTTCTGTTTCATCTGGAATTAATTTAGAATAGGTAGACCTTGATAATGTTTGAATGGCACCTAAAACCAAACCAATAAAACCTCCTAAGGCATAAAACTTTAAATAAACCAAAGGATCTTCCTTATTAAGCATAAATGCACTAAAACAAGCTATGGACCAGATTAATATTGTAATTTTTAAGGCTTTAATATTTCCAATTTTTTCAGACAATCTTGAAAACACAAATGCGCCTATTACACCAACTATTTGAATAAGTAAAATGGTAATAATTAAATTACTGGTTTCTAATCCTAAATCTTTAATTCCAAATGTTGATGCCAATAAAATAACCGTTTGAACCCCAATACTATAAAGAAAAAATGAAATTAATAATATTTTAAGTTGAGCTTGTTTTTTTATTTCTTTTAAAACAAGTTGTAATTCTTTAAAACCTTTAAAAATAAAATCTTTTTCAGGCTTTCTTTTAAAAGGATTATTTGGTAACCTACTAAAAGTTACCTGTGCAAAAGCAAACCACCAAATTCCAACTATTAAAAATGAAATACGCGCTGGTAATGTAGTATCTACTATGCCATATAGCTCTGGCTTCATCACCATAGACAAATTAAAAGCTAATAACAAAACAGAACCGGTATAACCCCATATAAAACCTTTGGCGCTTACTCTATCATGTTCTTCTGGTGGCGCCACTTCTGGTAAATATGCATTATAAAAAACAATACTACCCCAAAAGCCTATGCTCGCTAAAATTGTAAAAACTATGCCAACCCCAATGGTTTCTTTTCCTGTAAAAAAATAAAGAGACATTACCGAAAATGAACCCAAAAAGCAAAAAAATTGCATAAACTTCTTCTTATTGCCAGTATAATCAGCTATTGCCGATAATATTGGTGATAAAAAAGCAACTATCAAAAAAGATAAACCTAATCCATAAGAATAGATTGTTGTATTGTGCCAAGTAGTTCCTAAAAAATTAACAATTCCTTCATCAGAACTTGTAACAGCTTCATAATAAATTGGAAAAACTGCTGTGCCAATTACCAATGAATAAACTGAATTGGCCCAATCGTAAAATGCCCATCCATTTATTAACTTTTTATCCCCTTTTTGTAACATATGCTTTTATAAAAAAAACCGTTCACAACATTGTGAACGGCTTAAATATACTATTTTTATTAAAACTTTTTATCAAATATATGTTCCTTATTGAGCATTGTATTTTTTAGCATGTCCAATAGCAGTTGGTAAATAGGCTTTCAAATTTGCAATTCTGGTTTCATTAGACGGGTGTGTGCTTAAAAATTCTGGAGGTGAATTTTTATCAGCTCTCTGGCTCATTCGTATCCAAACATTAATTGCCTCTTCTGGTTTATAGCCTGCCATAATCATAAAAACCATACCCAATTTATCGGCTTCTGTTTCGTGCGTTCTGCTATACGCCAGCATTCCCACTTGAGAACCTATACCATATACTGTATTCCATATTTGAGAATTTTCACTGTTTCTAGTGCCCAAAGCCACTCCAAGCGAAAGCCCTTGTTGAATCATTGCACTAGACATTCTTTCTTGTCCGTGTTTTGCAAAGGCGTGAGCTATTTCGTGTCCCATAACTGCTGCAATTCCATCTGAATTTGCACATATAGGTAATATTCCAGAATAAAAAACTACTTTACCTCCTGGCATACACCATGCATTCACGGTTACATCTTCAATTAAATTAAACTCCCATCTATAGCTATCTGCTTCACTTATCATTCCATTGGCACGCATAAATTTATCAACCGATTTGGAGATTCTCATACCTATGTTTTGAATTTCATTGGTCATTTTTGCGTCTTTAGATAACTTATGTTCTTTTAAAAAACCTTCATATTGGGAGAAACTTGCAGGCAATATTTCTGCATCACTTACAGCATTAAATCTTTTTCGACCTGTAATTGGCACTGTACTACAACTATACATAAATAGTGTTAACAAAAATAATGTGATAATTTTATTCATTTTTCATTTTTTTTTATGGTTTCGATTCTTATAAAGTTACAAATTCTATCTTTACAAGCAAAAATAAAGTTTTTATGATTAATACCCCTAAAATTAAACCTAATAATATACCAAAAATTCCTTCATTTATTTTAATAACGGGTAAAACATTACAATTTATTTCAAATCGTTTGGCAATTCAGTTCGTTTTAAAATTATTTGGGACCCCTTTTAAGTTTAAAACACCAATTAGAGAAAAAATGATGGCAAAAAGTGCCAAGCAACAAATGCTATTAATACCTTCATTGAAAAAAAAGGTAATGGTCTATGAATATGGCTATTCAACCAAAAAAGTATTGCTCATTCATGGATGGTCTGGTAGAGGTACTCAGTTATTTAATATTGCCGATAAATTATTAGAAAATGGATTTATGACTATTAGTTTTGATGCTCCAGCCCATGGAAAATCATCCGGAAAAACAACAATGATGACCGAATTTGTAGCCACTGCACTATTTTTAGAAAAAGAATTTGGTGGATTTGATTTTGCAATTGGTCATTCTTTAGGTGGTATGACTGTGTTAAACGCCATTAAGCAAGGGTTAAAAATTAAAAAAGCTGTTATTATTGGTTCTGGAGATATTATTTCTGACATTATTTCCGATTTTATTTCTAAGTTAGAACTTAAACAACAACTTGTTCCTAAGGCAATTTCCTATTTTTATAATAAATACGGTGTAGATATTGATGATTATTCAGCAAGTTTTGCTGCAAAAAGTTTAACTACACCAGTTTTAGTAATCCACGATACACAAGATTTTGATGTTCTTGTAAGTTGTGCCTATAATATTCGTCAAAATTTAGTAAACGGTCAATTATTAATAACTAATGGACTTGGACATAGAGGTGTTTTAAATGATCCAAAAGTTATTAGACAGCTTGTAGAATTCATTAAAAAATAAAATCAACATGAGAAAAACAATTTTTGTTATATTCACTCTCATCCTAATATCTTGTACCGGATACACCCAAAAAGAAAAAAAATCTAACATAATGGATACTACTAAAAAAACAGAAGCCGAATGGAAAGCCATCTTAAGTCCTCAACAATATTATGTTTTAAGGGAAAAAGGAACTGATGCACAAAGTTCCGGAGGTTACACCTCTCATTTTGAAAAAGGAACCTACCATTGTGCTGCTTGTAATCAACAATTATTTGAATCGGGCAGTAAATTTGAATCGCATTGTGGCTGGCCTTCTTTTGATGATGCTATTAAAGGTACTGTTAAAAATGTGGTTGATAAAAGTCATGGGATGTTTAGAACCGAAATAATTTGCACCAAATGCGACGGACACCTAGGTCATGTTTTTGATGACGGACCAAAGGAAACCACTGGTTTACGCTATTGTGTAAATACATCTTCTATTAAATTTGTAAAAAGTAACGAGTAAATTGTATATGTCAAACGTAAATCCAAATGCGACCAAACTTATAGACGATTATATGAAAGTAGAGAACCTTTTGCATCAGCAATTTGTTCAGTATTAAGAGAATTAATTCATCAGTCCGAAAATGAAGTTATTGAAGATTGGAAATGGAAAAGTCCTATTTAAAAAAAAAATGAAATGGTTTGTGGGTTTGCAGCATTTAAAAAACATGTATCACTTACCTTTTTTAAAGGAAGTTTAATAGTTGATCAACATCAATTATTTTCAGCGATTGTTCTGCTCAGCACATGAGAACCATAAAATTTACAGCTATTTCTGAATTAAATAAAAATCAGTTAATTGATTATTTAAAAGAGGCCTTTTTAAATTCAGAACAAAACGCTAAACATTTCGTTAAAAAAACTTCAGAAAAAATATCTTTTGAAATTCCAGAAATACTTCAAAATGAACTGAATAACAACAACCTAGCTAAAGAAAATTTTGATAACATGGCATATACATATCGTAAAGAATATGCACTTTATATTTCAGATGCCAAACGAGAAACAATCAAACTAAGTCGTTTAGAAAACGTGATTCTGAATTTAGAACGAAATATAAAAATGCATGAACAGTATAAATGCTAATGGCATTGTATTAAACAATTAAAGTGAAATTCATACCAAATACACAAATGCACTTAAAAAATTAAGTGCATTTTTAGTATATTTGTACCCTCTAAAAAAGAAGCAAGAAACTATGTTTAATAATTTAAGTGAAAAATTAGATAAAGCCCTACACGTTTTAAAAGGGCATGGTAAAATTACTGAAGTAAATGTTGCTGAAACTTTAAAAGAAGTAAGAAGAGCTTTATTAGATGCTGACGTTAACTTTAAAATTGCGAAAAATTTTACAACTACTGTTAAAGATAAGGCCATTGGACAAAACGTATTAACTACGTTAAATCCGGGACAATTAATGGTAAAAATTGTAAAGGACGAGCTAACAACCTTAATGGGTGGTGAAACCGTTGGTTTAAATCTTTCTGGAACTCCAACAATTATATTAATGGCAGGTTTACAGGGTTCTGGTAAAACAACTTTTTCAGGAAAATTAGCTAACTTTTTAAAAACTAAAAAAACAAAGCAAGTTTTATTAGTAGGATGTGACATTTATAGACCTGCCGCAATAAATCAATTAAAAATTGTAGGTGAACAAATTGGTGTTGATGTTTATGCCGAATTAGAAAATAAAAATCCAGTTGAAATTGCTTTAAATGCACTTAAATATGCAAAAGCAAATGGTAAAAATGTTGTAATTATAGATACCGCTGGTCGATTAGCCGTTGATGAGCTAATGATGTCTGAAATTTCAAACATTCATAAAGCAGTTAAACCACACGAAACGTTGTTCGTGGTTGATGCTATGACTGGGCAAGATGCCGTAAATACAGCAAAAGCATTTAATGATATTCTTAATTTTGAAGGTGTTGTTTTAACTAAACTAGATGGTGATACCCGTGGTGGTGCAGCTTTATCTATAAAAAGTGTTGTAAATAAACCTATTAAATTTATTGGTACAGGTGAAAAAATGGAAGCGATTGACATTTTCCATCCTGACCGTATGGCCGATCGAATTTTAGGAATGGGGGATGTTATTTCCTTAGTTGAGCGGGCACAAGAGCAGTATGATGAGGAAGAAGCACGTAAAATACAAAAGAAAATTGCAAAGGATCAATTCGGTTTTGATGATTTCTTGAAACAAATTCAACAAATCAAAAAAATGGGAAATATGAAGGATTTAATGGGAATGATTCCTGGGGTTGGAAAAATGATGAAAGATATTGATATTGATGATAATGCGTTTAAAGGTATTGAAGCCATAATTCATTCTATGACTCCTTCTGAAAGAAGTGAACCTAAACTAATTGATTCCAACAGAAAAAAGAGAATTGCCAAAGGATCTGGAACTACAATACAAGATGTAAATCAACTTATGAAACAATTTACTCAAATGAGTAAAATGATGAAAATGATGCAAGGTGGTGGAAACAGACAAATGATGCAAATGATGAAAGGAATGGGGAAATAAACTGTTTAGCAAACAGTTTTCAGTTTCAGTTGGTAGTACTATTAAATTTAAGAATAAAAAATAATGAGCTTTAAAAATTTACTTGCATACCAAAAAGCTTTTGAACTTTCCATGGAAATATTTGAGTTATCAAAATCTTTCCCTAAAGAAGAAACCTATTCATTAACTGATCAAATTAGAAGAAGTTCTAGATCCGTTTGTGCTAATATTGCTGAAGCTTATCGAAAAAGATTATATCCAAAACACTTTATAAGTAAATTATCAGATTCAGATAGTGAAAATTCTGAATCACTAGTTTGGATTGATTTTTCCAATTCTTGTAATTATATTAATTCCGAACAACATCAAAATTTAACAACTAAAGGTATTGAAGTTGGAAAACTAATCAATTTTATGATTAATAATCCTGAAAAATTCGGTGTAAAAACTGTAAACTGAAACTGATTTACTGTAAACTAAAATAATATGATAATTCTTGACGGTAAAAAAACTTCATCCGATATAAAAGTTGAAATAGCAGAATCTGTAAAACAACTTAAAATTCAAGGTAAAAAAACACCACATCTTGCAGCTATTTTAGTTGGAACTGATGGAGCAAGTATGACCTATGTAACTAGCAAAGTAAAAGCATGTGAATTGGTAGGGTTTAATTCTACCTTAATTGAATTACCTGAAGAAACTTCTGAAGAAAAATTACTAAACGAAATTGAAAAATTAAATAACAATAATGATATTGATGGCTTTATTGTACAACTGCCATTACCTAAACATATTGATGAACAAAAAGTGGTAGAAGCTGTAAATCCGACCAAAGATGTAGATGGTTTCCACCCAACAAATGTTGGAAGAATGGCGCTCGATTTACCATGTTTTTTACCCGCAACACCTTATGGAATTTTAGAATTATTAGAGCGTTACCAAGTTGAAACCCAAGGTAAACATGTAGTAGTAATTGGAAGAAGCCATATTGTAGGTAGACCAATGAGTATTTTAATGAGTCAGAAACGTAAAGCTGGCGATGCAACAGTTACCATTGCACATAGCAGAACTAAAAATTTAAAAGAGCTTACATTACAGGCCGACATTATTGTTGCAGCACTCGGTATACCAGAGTTTTTAACAGGAGATATGGTAAAACAAGGCGTTACCATTATTGATGTTGGAATTACTAGAGTGGGAGATGCTACTAAAAAAAGTGGGTACCGTCTAGCAGGTGATGTTCATTTTGAAAGTGTAAGTCCTAAATCAGCATTTATAACACCCGTTCCAGGTGGTGTTGGTCCTATGACCATTGCAATGCTTTTAAAAAATACTTTATTAGCCTGTGAACTGAAAGTTTAAATAAAAGTGTATTTTAGACTCTTATTTATGTGCTTTTGACCGATTCTAAATTTTTGTTAGATAATAAAGACTTTGTCTTATTTGGCAACCAACATCTGGTTGTAGTAATTTTATTATTCTTTTTTGGTATCATTTTAATTTTATGGGCTCAAAAACAATCGAATCAAACTCAACTAAAAACGGGTTTTTTTTTCGCTTTTTCATTATCCTCAACCGTATTAATTTGGATCTTTCTTAAAATTTATTTAAATGGCTTTGATATAAAAAACGATTTGCCATTTCACTTATGTAATTTTATAGCACTATTTCTTCCTCTTTTCACCATTTACAGAAAACAAGTGATTTACGATATTTTACTATTTTGGATTTTGGCGGGTACATCTCATGCTATTATAACACCTGATTTACAACAGGGCTTTCCAAATTTCGTGTTTTTTAAATATTGGTACGTACATGCAGGTTTAATAATTTTTATTTTTTATGCAACTTTCATTTATAAAATGAGACCAAATTTTAAAAGTATTTTTATTTCATTTTTAGCATTTCAAGGGTATCTCTTACTTATGCTATTTATTAATAAGGTAACAGGAGCAAATTATCTATACACCAACCAAAAACCCGATGGAGAGACACTTTTGACCCATCTAGGTGATTGGCCCTATTATATTTTTATGGTAGAATTATTTATACTCCCTTATTTTTTAATAATTTATCTCCCCTTTCATTTGACAAGAAAAAAGCAACAGCAATAAACTATTCTCTGTGCACCAAATCTATAGAAAAAGCTGGTAAACAAACAGCTAAATATTCACATTCTTGCTCAAAAGGATTGGAATACTGAACTCGTACACCTTTCTTAATTTGAATTGATTCTCCGGCTTTTAAAACAACTAATTCTCCATTTATATTAAATTGCTTTTTCCCTTTTATAATGTATGTATATTCTTCAAATTCAGGAGTTTGAAATGGTTCAATCCAATTTGGAGGAGCAACCATGTAAGCAATACTTATAGGTGAATTATTGCTTCTTCCAAAATGCTCTTCAATTTGTTTTCCATCGGTTGTTGAAATAACAAACGGGCTTTTTTGTACTATATATTTTTTCATAAGTTCATGTTTTATTCAAAAATAAGCGGTTTATAGCAACAATAAAAATGAAACCATATTTATTCTAAAAATTAATAGTGATTAACACCCATAAATCGTAACTTGGAGTATTATTTCTTCTTTGTACTTTTTAAAACTTTTGATTATGAAAATTACATTTTTAGGAGGAGCTGGAACGGTTACAGGCTCAAAAATATTAGTTGAAACCAATTACAATAAAATTCTTATCGATTGTGGCTTGTTCCAGGGTTTAAAGGAACTTCGACTCCAGAATTGGAAAAATTTACCATTTGATATTTCCCAATTAGATGTTGTTTTGCTAACACATGCTCATTTAGATCACTCTGGTTATTTACCAATTTTAACTAAAAACGGTTTTAAAGGTAAAATTTACTGCACATATCCCACTCAAAAATTGACTGAAATTATTTTATTGGACAGTGCCAAAATTCAAGAAGAAGATGCCATACAAGCCAATGCATACAGTTTTTCGAAACATGAGATAGCCAAACCTTTATATACCACTATAGAAGCCAAACAAACTATAAAAAATCTGACTCCCGTTGAAATGGATACTTGGATTACATTGTTTAAAAATATAAAATTTAAATTTTCAAATAGTGGTCATATTTTAGGAAGTGCCTTCATAAGTTTAACTATTAATGGTAAAACCATTGTTTTTTCCGGTGATTTAGGTCGCAAAAAACCAATTATATTGGCTCCATACAGTTATGTTAAAAACGCTGATTATTTAGTATTAGAATCTACCTATGGAAATAGGTTACATCCAAACGTTGCGATACTTAAGCAATTAGAAACCTATATAAATTTAACGTTTTCTAAAAAAGGAATTTTGATAATTCCATCTTTCTCTGTAGAAAGAGCACAGGAAATTATTTATTTACTGAGTATTTTAAAGAAAAATAATCAATTGCCTGCAATTCCAATTTATTTAGATAGCCCAATGGGAGTAAATGCCACTGAGGTTTATTTTAAATTTAAAAATGATCATATTCTTCAAGATCAAGATTTAAATAATATGCTCAAAACAGTTCAGTTAATTAAAGATGTTGCAACTTCAAAAGCTATTGTAAACGATAAAAATCCAAAAATTGTGATAGCAGGAAGCGGTATGATAACAGGCGGAAGAGTACTTCATTATTTAGAAAAAACAATTTCAAGTACAAAAAATAGCATACTTATGGTTGGTTTTCAGGCAGAAGGAACCAGAGGAAGAGCATTGATTTCTGGTGAACCTGAACTTAAATTTTTTGGACAATATTTTAAAGTTAATGCTGAAGTATTTAAAATTAACGATTTTTCTGGTCACGCCGATCAAAATGAACTTTTAGATTGGATTAAATATTTAAAAAAACCGCCTATTTTAACCTTTATAAATCACGGAGAACCACATCAAAGTCAGGCACTTAAAACTAAAATAATTACGAATTTGAACTGGAATTGTACCGTAGCCCAAATGAATAAAACTTATATCTTAGATTAATTAAATCGAGTTGTTTTTTATATAATCATGCACACTTTTTGAAATTGAAATACCATTGTTTAGTAAAGGGTCTGAGATTTCTTTTAATGCTACTGTTTTTAATGGAATAACCCCAGCCCAAATAGGTAGATTGTAATCTTCTTTTTCATCACCTGGAGGTCCAGTTCTAATTTTGGCTGATGCTTCATTAATTTCAATTTTCAAAATTTTAGTCGCTTTTAACTCTTTATCAGAAGGTAATCTGACTTCCTCCCATCTCCCGGGAATAATTTGATTCGAAATTACCTCCAAAGCTTTGTAACGCTCCTCTTCACTTGTTATAATAGTAGCATTTCCAAAAACAGTTACAGATTCATAATTTAACGAATGATGAAAGGCTGAACGAGCCAATACAATTCCATTAGTTTGCATTACATTAATAGATATAGGAAGCCCTTTTTCAAGGGTTACTAACATTCTACTTACAGTTGCACCATGAATATAAATTGAATCTCCTAATCTTCCATAAATTGTTGGAATAATTACTGGGTATCCTTCATACATAAATGCAATTTGACAAATAAAATTCGCATCTAATATTGGATATATGGTTTCTTTATCATAAAAACCTCTTTTTGGAATTCGTTTGACTTTAATTTTGGAAGAAGGTTTCATCTATTTATAATTTATATTTATTTGTATAAAATAAAAAAATAATGACTTGATTTTATGTGATTTCACCATTAATATTGAGTTTATTTTTTATTTAGTTAAACCAAATGGTGAAAAATTTAATTTTTGCATGTTCTGGAATTTGATCTAAAGAAATTTCTTCTCTGGTAAAATTTAACATACCTAGTTCTTTTTTATCAATTGCAATGGTTGCATTTAATTCATCAATAAAAAGAGTAGCTGATGTTAACGTGGATTCAACCCTATCTATTTTATACGCCTTATTTATCTCTTTAAATGTAGATATCAATGAAATCCCTTTAATTGTTTTATATTTTAAATCAAATATTTGAATACTTCTTATTTTAATTAAAGAATCTTTTTCATTTTCGACAGCAATTTCTAACATTTTATCACCTGATTTTGAATAAATTATATATTCATCATCTTCCAAACTAAAAAAGCCTTTTCTAATTTCTTTATTATTATCAAATAAATTTATTACAAGACTATCATTTTTAAACAACGATTCAAATTCAGTTATACTTGTTTTTTCAGTTATTAAACCTACTCTTCCTTTATCAATTGTAAACTCATTATTTTTTTTACAACCTACTATAAAAACAATAGCTATAATTATATAAATACTCTTTTTTATATTTATCATTTCATTTTTTAGTTTTTGATATAACGCTAATTTTTAATGATTATTTAAAGAACTCGTTTTAAAATTCCTAAAATTCCTCTTATAAAAGTTGCACTTGTCACAACTTTTAGAATCGGATTCATTCTGTTACTAGTCCTCTTTCTAGAAGTTGGTCTAGCAGGTTCACTTTCCTTTTCTTTGTCCTTATCCCTAAATGCTTGCTCATTTATTTTTTCAATTTTTTTATTTAATATCTCATAGGCACTCTCCCTATCAACAGTTTCATTATATTTAGAAAACAGTCTTGATTCTTCAATTAAATATTTTAATTCTACATCGGTCAAAATATCCATTCTACTTTTAGGAGCGCATAACATTGTTGCAGCTAATGGCGTTGGAATTCCGTTTTCATTTAAAACTGAAATAAAAGCCTCCCCAATTCCTAAACTTGTTAATACTTCATCAACATCATAATATTCAGAATCTGGATAGTTTTCTGCAGCTAATTTAATGGCTTTTCTATCTTTTGCTGTAAATGCTCGTAGTGCATGTTGAATTTTTAAACCTAATTGTCCTAATACATCTTCAGGAACATCATTTGGGTTTTGAGTTACAAAAAACAAACCAATTCCTTTTGACCGAATTAGTTTTACAATACTTTCAATTTGTGATACTAAAGCTTTAGACGCTTCTTTAAAAATTAAATGTGCTTCATCTATAAAAATAACCAGCTCTGGTTTTGCACTATCTCCTTGTTCAGGAAAAGTACTGTAAATCTCAGCTAATAATTGCAACATAAAAGTCGAAAATAGTTTTGGTCTATCCTGAATATCTGTCAATCTTAATATTGAAATTATTCCATTACCATCCACATCCTTTCGAACCAAATCTTGAACATCAAATGAGCGTTCACCAAAAAACAAATCACCTCCTTGTTGCTCAATTTCAATTACTTTTCTTAATATGGCACCAATACTTGCTGGAGAAATTAAACCATATTCTCTCTGAATTTCTGCCTTGCCTTCTTCTGAAGCAAATTGAAGTACTTTTCTGAAATCATTTAAATCTAATAATGGTAATTTGTTGTCATCACAATATTTAAAAATAATAGAAACAATGCCACTTTGAGCGTCGGATAAATCCAAAATTCGAGATAACAAAACTGGACCAAATTCCGAAACTGTCGCACGCAAACGAACACCGTTTTGCTCAGAAATTGAAAGTATTTCAACAGGAAAGTTTTTAGCTTCAAAAGGAATACCAATTGCAGCATGCCTTTCATCAATTTTAGGATGACCCAAACTTCGTTGTGCCAAACCACTTAAATCTCCCTTAATATCCATCAATAAAACCGGAATGCCTTTTTCAGAAAGGGCCTCTGCCATTACTTGAAGTGTTTTTGTTTTTCCTGTTCCAGTAGCTCCTGCAATTAATCCATGTCTGTTTAGCGTTTTTAAAGGAACCTTCACAAAAGAATTTTTCATTGTTTCTCCGTCTAACATTGCTGAGCCCATTAATAAAAAATCACCTTTTGTTAAATATCCCTCATTAATATATTGAAAGAACGTCTCTTTTCTGTTCATTGTTTTTATTTTTGATAAAAATAAGATTAATTCATTAAATTAAAAATAACATTAGAATTTAGTTTGCAATAATTATAAGTTGTTATGTTTATATTTGCATTATGAAAATTGAAAACATCAAACAACTTATAAAAGAAGGCAAAATGCTTCCATTAATGGAGGAATTTTACACCATACAAGGCGAAGGATTCCATACTGGTAAGGCCGCATATTTTGTTAGAATTGGCGGATGTGATGTGGGTTGCCATTGGTGTGATGTTAAAGAAAGTTGGAACGCTAATTCACATCCTCCTACATTAACACAAAATATTGTAAATAACGTTAAGGCCTTTGCAAAAACCGCTGTTATTACAGGTGGAGAACCACTGATGTGGAATATGAATGATTTAACTAATTTATTGCAAGAGAATAATATTAAAACACATATTGAAACATCTGGAGCATACCCATTAAGCGGTGCTTGGGATTGGATTTGTTTATCTCCTAAAAAAACAAAACTTCCAATGGCTGACATTTTTCTAAAAGCTCATGAATTAAAAATGATTATTGCAACTAAAAACGATTTTAAATTTGCTGAAGAACAAGCTTTAAAAGTAGATTTTAATTGTGAATTATATTTACAACCTGAATGGAGCAAACGCGAAACTATAACTCCATTAATTGTAGATTATGTTATGAAAAATCCACAATGGAAAATTTCACTCCAAACTCATAAGTATTTAAATATCCCTTAACAAAGGAATTATGGAAAATATAATTGTAAAAGAAGCAACATTAAATGATGCTCAACTTATTGCACTTTTGGGTAGAATTACCTTTACTGAAACATTTGGTCATTATTTTAGAAATCTAGAGGATTTGCAAAATTATTACAACAATACTTTTTCAGTTGAAAAAATAAAAAATAGTATTTTAAATCCTAATAACGTTTTTTGGATCGCTTTTTACAATCAATTACCTGTAGGTTATGCCAAATTAAAATTAAATTCTACATCTAATTTTATTGAGCACAAAAAAACCTCTCAACTTCAAAAAATATATGTATTGAAGGATTTTTTAACAAAACAAATTGGAAGAGAATTACAAAATTGTGCCATTGATAGAGCTTTAGTTTATGGAAGTAAACAAATTTGGCTATCAGTCCTTCAAAGCAATATAAGAGCTATTTCTTTTTACACCAAAACAGGTTTTACAAATATCGGGACACACAATTTTCAAATAGGGATTGAAGATTTTAATTTCAATGTAATGCAAAAATATTTAACTTAAATTTTTTCTAAAGCCAATTTGTAAACTAATTCAAATTGTTCGTCTATACTTAGATCTGAATTATCAATTTCAATAGCATCAACTGCTTTTACTAAGGGAGAATCATCTCTTGAAGTATCTATTAAATCTCTCATTTCAATATTTTGTAAAATATCATCATACGTGACTTTATCACCCTTTTTAATTAACTCATCAAACCTCCTTCGTGCCCTATTAGATGAAGAAGCAGTCATAAATAATTTAAGTTCTGCCTTTGGAAAAACTACTGTGCCAATGTCCCTCCCATCCATTACAACCCCATTTTTAATACCCATTTCTTGTTGCTGTTCGACTAATTTTTTTCTTACTTCTGATATTTCAGCAATTTTACTCACGTAATTAGAGACTTGCAAGGATCTAATTTCTAATTCAACATTTTTACCATTTAAATATATTTCAGCAAATCCTAAATTAGCATTGAATTTAAAATTTAAATGAATTTTATCTAAATCTTCAATTAATTTTTCAATATAAAAATAACTTTCACTTATAATATTATTTTTAAGCGAATATAAAGTAACCGCTCGGTACATTGCTCCAGAATCAACATACACATAGTGCAATTTTTTGGCCAATTGTTTAGCAATAGTACTTTTACCAGTTGATGAAAAACCGTCTACTGCTATTGTTATTTTTTTCAATTCTAGTAATTTTAAATATGATACAAAGTAAAACTAAAAATAATTTATGAATGAATAATACATAAATTATTCCAAAAAAAAACCTTCAACACTTAAGTTGAAGGTTTTCAAAAGAAAGGCAGTGACATACTCTCCCACCATAATGGCAGTACCATCTGCGCTGATAGGCTTAACTTCTCTGTTCGGTATGGGAAGAGGTGAGCCCTAT
>NZ_JAUYUD010000052.1 GCF_030692605.1 Lutibacter sp. | reverse complement strand
TTAATGGCATTAGGACACAATTTAAGAAAGAAAATTGCTTCTTAAGGACAATTTTTGCCTTATTCATAAAAATAAAAAATATCCGAAATTGAATAGAAATAAAAAAACCGTCTCAAAATTTAATATTGAGACGGCTTCTTTTGTGGTGAGAGAAGGATTCGAACCTTCGAAGCTTGCGCAGCAGATTTACAGTCTGCCCTCGTTGGCCACTTGAGTATCTCACCAAAAATTTTAAAATAAAAAACTTCTCAATTAAGAGAAGCCTTTTGTGACCGGGCTGGGGCTCGAACCCAGGACCACCTCCTTAAAAGGGAGGTGCTCTACCAACTGAGCTACCAGGTCATTCTTTTTCTTTTTAGCGGCTGCAAATATAGACGTATATTTTAAAAAAACAAAGTAATACGTTACTTTGTTTCATTTAAATAAGTTTGCCTTACTTTCTTAAATAAATTAGAAGAATAGACGAAATTTACAATAGCCTCATTTTCAGTTTTAAAAATATCATTGTTCGATCCCTCCCAAGCTTTTACACCATCTTTTAAAAAAATTATTTTTTCACCAATTTCCATAACTGAATTCATATCATGTGAATTAATTACCGTTATAATATCATATTCTCGGGTAATTTCTTGAATTAAATTATCAATTAATATGGCAGTATTAGGATCTAAACCAGAATTTGGCTCATCACAAAATAAATATTTTGGATTCATCACAATTGCTCGTGCTATGGCAACTCGTTTTTGCATCCCACCAGACAATTCAGCTGGGAATCTATTGTTTACTTTATCTAAATTTACCCGTTTCAAAACAAAATTTACACGATCTAACATTTCAGATTTTGATTGATCACTAAACATTTTTAAAGGGAACATAATGTTTTCTTCAATTGTTAAAGAATCATAAAGCGCTCCTCCTTGAAATACCATTCCAACTTCTTGTCTCAACTGTCGCTGATCATCAATATCCAATTCTGTATGTTTTCTACCATCAAAAGATATAATGCCTGATTCAGGTTTATGCAATCCAATCAAACATTTTAACAATACGGTTTTACCAGAACCACTTTGCCCAATAATCATATTGGTTTTACCCTTTTCGAAAGTAGTAGAAATTCCTTTCAAAACTACTGTTCCATTAAATTCTTTATACAAATCTATTACCTCAATCATCTATCCTAAAAGCATTTGGGTTAAAAAATAATTTAATAAAATAATTACAACACTTGTCCAAACAACCGCTTTTGTACTTGCCCTTCCAACTTCTAAAGATCCACCTTTAACATAATAGCCGTGATAAGCTGGAATAGTCGCAATTACAAAAGCAAAAACTACGGTTTTTATCAAAGCATAAACAATTAAAAAAGGTTTAAAATCTAACTGAACACCATAAATAAAATCTTCACTATAAAATAAATCGGTTAACAAACCTGCATAATAACCACCTAATATACCAACAAACATTGATAATGAAATTATTATTGGATAGAAAAATAAGGTTGCTAATATTTTAGGTAAAATCAAATAATTTAAAGAATTTATACCCATAACTTCCAAGGCGTCAATTTGTTCCGTAACCCTCATAGTTCCTATACTAGATGTTATAAAAGAACCTACTTTACCCGCTAAAATAATTGACATAAACGTTGGTGCAAATTCCAAAATAATACCGCGCATGGTAGCAAAACCGATTAAATATCTTGGAATAAAAGGACTGTCAACATTTAATGCAGTTTGAATAGCAACCACACCTCCAACAAAAAATGAAATAAAAATGATAATACCAATAGATTTTAATCCTAAATCTTCAATTTCTCTAAATAATGTTTCTCTAAAAACTGACCATTTTTGAGGTTTTTTAAAAACCTGCTTTAGCATTAAAAAATACTTACCTGTATGTTCAAAATAATTCATTCAAAATCTTTTTCGCTAAAATATTAAATAATTAACTGGTAACTACTTTTTAAAACTAAAAATAATATGTTTAACTTTAAATAGTTAATTTTGACGTTCTTTATAAATAATAAAATTTATACGCAATGAAAAATATTTTTGTTATCCTTATTTTTAGTTTAACCCTTTCGCAATGTATAGGTATTAAAGCTAAAAAAACATCAACAACTGTAAATCAATCATCTAAAAATATTGAAGTTGTTGCAGATATCAAAAATCCAAACCTTATTATTGGTATTGTTGTGGATCAAATGCGGTACGATTATCTGATTAAATTTCAAAAACATTATGGAAATGGTGGATTCAAACGATTGATGAAAGGTGGTTACAATTTGGACAATGTCCATTACAACTATATTCCTACCTATACTGCCGTTGGGCACGCATCAATTTATACAGGTACTACGCCAGTAAATCACGGAATAATATCAAACAATTGGTACGATAAATATGAAAAAAAATCTATTTATTGCGTTGATGATGACAGATACAAAACAATAGGAGCTTTACAAGGCGGATCCAAATCTCCTTATAGAATGCTTACTACTACCATAACCGATCAATTAAAATTATCTCAAAATTTGAATGGAAAAACCATTGGAATTTCCATTAAAGATCGATCTGCTATTTTACCTGCCGGACATACGGCCAATTCAGCTTATTGGTTTGAAGGAGGAGATATAGGGAAATTTATTTCAAGTTCATTTTATATGAATGAATTACCGAAATGGGTTCAAGATTTCAATAATCAGGGCAAGGCGAATATTTATTTAAACATGACCTGGAATACATATTACCCAATTGAAAGTTATATAGAAACATTGCCTGATAATAATAATTATGAAGGTTTATTCAATGGAAAAAACACTCCAACATTTCCCTATAATTTAGCCGAATTAAGAAAAGTAAACAACAATTTTGATCTCCTAAAAGCAGTTGCATTCGGAAATTCGTTTACTACTGATTTTGCAGAAGCCACAATTATAGGAGAGAATTTAGGAAAAAGTGAATTTACTGATTTTTTAGCTGTTAGCTATTCCAGTCCAGATTATGTGGGTCATCAATTTGGTATTGATGCAAAAGAAATTCAGGACACTTATATACGACTGGACAAGGATTTAGAACGATTCCTTATCTTTTTAGACAAACAAATAGGTGAAAATAACTATTTAATTTTTTTAACTGCTGACCATGCAGCTGTTCAAGTACCGGCTTATTCCAATTCGCTAAAAATACCAAGTGGATATTTCAATAATCTAGGATTCAAAAAGTTTGTTAACCAAATCACTTTGGATTATTTTAAATCTGACCAACTAGTTGAAAATATTTCAAATTATCAAGTGTTTTTAAATAAATCAAAAATTAAAGAACTTAATCTATTAACCCGACGGCATTATATCTATAATTATCAAGCTGCATATTGAATATCTTTATGATTGAAATATTTTTGAACTCTATCTGGATTTTGAACTAACATTTGCATATGGTTTTCTAAATTTTCTTTAAGTTTTTCAT
>NZ_JAUYUD010000051.1 GCF_030692605.1 Lutibacter sp. | reverse complement strand
CCACAGTAACTAGCAATGCTCCCGCAGCTTTTCCTTTGGGGTCAACAACAGTAACTTGGACTGTAACTGATAACGCAGGATTACAAGCTACAGCAACGCAAATAGTAACAATAACGGATAATATTCTTCCAACCATTACTGCAATAGTTGATAGAAATGAGAACATAGGCGCTTCATGTAGCTTCACCATTCCAAATTATACTGGATTAACCACAGCTTCGGACAATTGTACAGCTGTAGCAAGTATTACAAAAACACAATCACCTGCAATTGGAACGGTTCTTAGCGGACATAACACCACACAACTTATTATTATTACAGCTAATGATGGCAATGGAAATACTCAAACAACAACGTTTACCATAACGTTGAAAGATGTAACAAATCCCACAATTTTAGTTGGTATTAACCAAACTGCTAATACTGCAGCAGGATTATGTTCAGCTTCAGTAACGGTATTAGATGCTACTTTTGGAGATAATTGTACGGGTGTCACTTTGACTTATACATTAAGTGGAGCTACTATAAAAACAGCTACTTCAGGGCAAGTTGGTACTCATACATTTAATAAAGGTGTAACTACAATCAACTATACAGTAACAGATGTAGCTGGAAATAGTACAACAGGATCAAAAACTATTGAGGTAAAAGATAATGAAAACCCAAATGTAATTACGTTACCTGATTTGTCAGCTGAATGTTCACTAACCGTTACCCCTCCAACAACAACTGATAACTGTGATGGAACTATAACAGGTACTACAGGGGTAAGTTTAACTTTTAATAAAAACGGAACTGAAATAATTTATTGGACTTTTACTGACAGTTCTGGAAACTCAATTGTAGTTCAACAAAATGTAACTATTAATGATATCACTGAACCAGAGCCTTCACTTACATCGTTGCCAAATATTACAATTATTGGTTGTCAAATTTCAAATATTGGAGAATTGCCCAATCCTCCTACTGCAACAGATAACTGTGATGGAAGTAGTATTCAAGGAGCTCTAAGCACTGGATTTGTATTTCCTTGGATATTTTCTGGTACTCAAACTATTGATTGGCAATTTGTAGATAGCAATGGCAATATAGCTATTCAATCACAAAATATTACCCTAACACCTATTCCAGTGAGTGGAGGAACATTGCAAGGAACATTTGAAGCTACTGTTTTTTCGAATCAAATAGATATTTCTTCTTGTGGAACTGCCATTTCTATAGAATTGAATTTGAGTGGCGAAAATGGTACCATAGTGCGATGGGAAAAATTTGCAGAAAATAATGGTATTTGGGTAGCAATTACAGATGCTGATGGAGATAACCATAAACATACAGCTTCATTTCCTATAGGAGGATTAGTTTCTACATATTATAGGGTTTTAGTTCAAACAGGAACATGTTCAGAGTATTCTAATCAATTTTATGTGAGAGCTCTTCCTGCTGGGGATGCTCCAACTGTTGAAAGACTTGACCCAGATGAGTTTTACTGTTTAGGTGATCAGGTAAATTTAAATGCTAAAAGTAATTATTCGGCAACAGGAGTTCCTGGGATACCCAATTCATCAGGAGATTTTAATCAAGGGCAATTGAACACTCAAGATCCAAATGGTTGGTTAGTTGATGGAGATGTTCGTGGATTTACAGCAGGTGGGAGTGCTACTAAACCCCGGAATTGGTCGGCTAAAACCTGTGGAAGTGGTGCTAATGGGATTATTAATTACTGTGGTGGTGATGGTAAATATGCAATAGCCTATGGGAATTATTATGAAACCGATAAGAAAGGCAAGCCAGTCTACGACGGTAATATACCAACTACGCTAGAAACTCCAATATTTGATCTATCAAATGCCCTTTCTGCTAGCTTAGATTTTGATCAAGCTTATTATTTTTCGAATAATGACTATGCAATAATTGAAGTATCAATTGATGGTGGAGTAACGTATTCAACCCTTAGATTAATGCACGGAATTGGAACAGGTGTTAAAGCATGGTTTACTGACCCTACTGTTACTGCTGCTCAAAAAGTAGGTGCCACTGCAACTAATTATAATTTTAAGAATGATAATACATCTATTTCTCTTGCAGCATACATAGGCCAAAGCAATGTTCGAATAAGATGGTCATTTACCGGAACTACTGATCAAAGTACATGGGCTATGGACAATATATTTGTTAATAAAGAGGAAATTGTTGAAACTGATATAGAGTGGACAGACGGTATTGGAGATCCTAATGTACCACCAATTGCAGGAGGAGCTACTGAGGTTCCAATTTCGTTTATACCAGATGCTCCAGGGTTTCATCAATATGGAGGAACAGCATTAATCAATGGTTGTAGAACGTACGATTCAGCTGGTACAGCTTTAATTGATATATATGTCTCTTATTCTTATGCTGGTGAACCTGTTGTATATACAAGTGAAGAGTGTGGTCAAAATACTGTTCAGTTGAATGCATATGATAATAGAATATCCGCCACTTTAAATGCGGCAAAAGGTACTTTTGTAATTCCCCCTGGTTGTATAAATTGTGATGACCCTGGAACAGGAGATGAAGGAGTATGGTCTATTTCTGATAATAGCATTTGTGGAGGAGGATCTTTTTCGGATATAAATGACCCTAATGCCCTTTTTACAGGAGAAGCTGGAACCTATACTTTAACGTGGACAGTTAATGGATGCGGAAGTAATGTAACAGTAACAACAACAAACTGTAACAAAATAGACTTTGATGGAGATAATGATTATGTTGATTTTAATAATACTAACTTTCATCTGGATAATGGAGCCTTTAGTATTGAAACTTGGGTAAAACCCGAATCAATAGCAGGTACGTATACAATTTTTTCAAAACGAGATGCTAATTTTTCAGGAAGTGCTCAAGGGTATGATTTACGAATTGCTAATTCAGGAGAAGTATCTTTTAACTGGGATAAAACTGGAACAATCAATTCTTCACCTTATAAAATTAATACCAATCGTTGGTATCATATCGCAATAACACGTACAACATCAGCAGAATACAGGTTGTATATTGATGGGGTCTTAATTAAGACACAAGGAGGGCCTGCGCCTAAAGTTAATAATAATAAAGCAATTTTAGGAGCAATGGATTCTAATGGGGCAATGGATCCAATAAACTATTTCAATGGTTGGATGGATGAAGTAAGGATATGGGATGTGGCTTTAACATTAGATCAATTGCGCCAAATGATGAATCAAAAAATTATTTCTAGTCCAACTGTTGCCGGAAATGTGCAAGGTGTGATTATTCCTATCGACATTAATGGCTTATCTTGGAGTAGTTTAAAGGGATATTATCAAATGGAACCTGCCTATGTGGCTTGTGGTTATTTAAATTCAACTACAGGTTTAATAAAAGGGAAGTTAAAAAATATAACAAGTGATGAAGAACAAACCGCACCGATACCATATGTTTCTGGAGGAAATGGTAGTTGGACCACAATGAGTACCTGGGCGCAGCCATCGGTATGGGATTTCCCGAATAGTACAGGTATTAATGGCGCACCAATAAATTGGAATATTGTAAGAACTACTCACAATATTACTTCAGGTGCTAGAGATATTACCGTTTTAGGGTTATTATCAGATTCTGGCGAATTAACTATGTCTGGCGTTACGGGTTCAGATGGAACTGGAACAGGACAAGGTTTGTGGATTACTCACTATTTAAAATTGAATGGTGTTATTGATTTAGAAGGAGAATCTCAGTTGGTACAAAAACGTTACATACCTGCTTACACACCTGAACAAAGTGAAAGTATTTTTGATGCAAGTAGCTCTGGTTATATTGAACGCGACCAGCAAGGCAAAAAAAGTAGTTTTAACTATAATTATTGGTCATCTCCGGTGAGTCCAAGAGGTGCAACTAATAATGCTCCTTATTCTGTAGGTAGTGTTTTAAAATATGGCACATTACTTTCTAGTCAAGTTCCTGTAATTTTTGGAGACGGAGCTTATTTTGCGGATGGATCTAATGGAACTAATATAAAAATTAGTAATCGTTGGATATATTCTTATAATTCCACTACTGTTGGCAATACTGATTGGCAAAATTACTATCAATGGAATTATAAAGGAAGTACAGGCTCTATTGGAGCAGGAGAAGGATTTTCAATGAAAGGAACGGGGGGTGCAGCATCAATTGCTACGTTGCAAAATTATGTTTTTGAAGGCAAACCTCATTCTGGAACTATTTCACTAAGTATGATACCTGGAAGGTCTTATTTAATTGGTAACCCTTATCCTTCTGCCATAGATGCTGATGAATTTATATTAGATAATTTAGCAGGTAGAGCTAGTGGCAATATTTTTAACGGCGCACTTTATTTTTGGGATCATTTTGTAACAGGTAAAAATCATATATTAGCGGAATATGAAGGTGGTTATGCAACTTACACATTAATGGGAAGCGTTGTGGCTAAAGCAAATCTTTCTTTAGGTGCAAATACACTCTCTACTGGTTCAAAATTATCTAAACGTTATATTCCTGTTGGACAAGGTTTTTTTGTTAATGGCACTTTAGATCCAAAAGTGGCAGGAACAGTTGCTGTTGCAGGTGGTTTCTTAGTTTTTAAAAATAGTCAACGTATATTTGTTTCTGAGTCGAGCGGCTCTTCAATTTTCTTGAAAAGTTCTGAATCAAAAGGAACATCAACTTTGGTAAATGACTCAAAATATGTTGATTCTAGACCAAAAATTAGATTGCAATTTGATTCGCCATTAGGCTACCGTAGAGGTTTGTTAGTTGGGGTTGATGATAGAACTACTAATGAATTTGATATTGGATTTGATGCACCTCTAAATGAAGATAGTAAAGAGGATATGTTTTGGCAACTTGGTAAAGGAAAATTGGTGATTCAAGGTGTTAATAATTTTAACAAGGATCAAGAATTGCCTTTGGGTCTTAAAATTGATAAAACCGGTTTAGCTTCCATAAAAATTGAGGCACTCGAAAATATAGATGAAGGATTTGAACTTTATATTAAAGATAGTTTTACAGGCGAAACCTATAAAATTAATAAGCAACCATTTGAAATAAACCTAGAACCTGGTGAATATTTGGACAGATTTGCATTGGTGTTTCAGCCTCGTTTAAAAACATTGAGTGAAATTAAATTAGCTGAAGGTATTTTTACCTATATGAATAATAGAATTTCAGAACTACAAATCGCAAAAATTGTTGATACAGAAATAACCGATGTTACTTTATTTAATTACCTAGGACAAACTGTAAAATCTTGGAATTCTAATTTTGCTGGCAGAAAATTGTCTTTGCCAATAAATGCAGCTACAGGTGTTTATATTGTTCAAATAAACACTATAAACGGTACTGTTAACAAAAAAATTATTATTGAATAATAGTGGAGAATTACATATTTTCAAAAACTACATTTAATACCAATGAAAAGAAAAGAGGTATCCTATTTTTTATGGGTGATATTATTGTTGTCAAGCACAGCAATTTATTCACAAGATCCGCCACCCCCAGTTGGGTTGCCAATTGATGGGGGTATTGTGTTGTTGGTAATTTTTGGAGTTTTTTATGGTGTGTTTTGCGTATTAAAAAGATAAATAGTGGTTTTAATTTTTTCCTTCAGATACCATTTTTTAAACTTGAAGGTTTGAAATTGTTAATCAATAATTTTAACAAAATTTGTCATTCATAATTTATACTTGTTAAAAATAAATTCGGCTATATAATTGTATAACCGAATTTTATTTTTGTGGGTATATAGATTTTAAAAAATTTAATTATTACCAATAATATATTGAAACAAGTATTTCGTATTGTAAAACGTGTTGTAAAATGATTATATTTGATTAATGATTTAAAAAAATGCTGCAAAAAAAATAATTAAGCAGTAATTCTTAAAAATACTTTAACTTTAGTTGTTGAACTATTATATTAATTTGAAAAACTAGAAATTGAAAAAGAATGTACCTAATCTTAAATTGACCGAATTACTAGATTCGGTTAGCGTTATAGTAATTACCTGCGATGAACAGGGTAATGTAACCTATTTATCACCCGAAACATCAAAAATTAGTGGCTATAAAACAGAGCAATTACTTGGATTGGCTTGGTGGGACCTTACTTTTTTTTCAAAGGAAGAAGGTCAATTTTTTAAAGAAAAGGTTATAAAATTATTATCAGGAGAGGCTAATGTAGATCCAATTCCGTACGAGCGAAAAATTAGATGTTTAGACGGAAGTTATAAGTGGATTGAATGGCGAGATTCATTATCACAAAATAACAATTATGTTTCTGTTGGAGTAGATATTACAAATTGGAAAATAGCAAAAGAGTTAAAAATTAATTCTGATGTTATTCTTAAAAATGTAGAATCAATGGTTTTTGTGAGTGATAAAGATGGGAATGTTATTTATGCTTCACCTTCGGTTGAAAAAATGTTAGGCTTCAAGGTGGAAGAAATTATGGGCGATAATTGGTGGAATTTGACCTATGACACTATTGAAGAAGCAACAAAAGTTAAAAAAGCAATTCACGATTATGTGTTTTTTAACACTAAAGATTTTACAGATATATCTAAAAGAAAAATAAAAACTAAATCGGGTAATTACAAATGGATTGAATGGCAAGTATCAAAAGGAACTGATGAAAGTTACATATCTATTGGAACAGATATTACGAATAGAATTTCAACCGAATTAGAGCTGAAAAAAGCAAAAGAAACCGCTGAAAAATCGTTAAAAGTTAAAACTGAGTTTTTGGCCAATATGAGTCACGAAATTAGAACGCCATTAAATGCAATTATTGGATTTACAGATTTGTTGTTAGAAACACAGCTAAATCACGAACAGAAAGAACATTTAGAGACAATGCGAAATTCGGGAGATATTTTGCTTTCTCTTATTAATAACGTACTGGATCTTTCTAAACTTGAATCTGATAAAATTCTAGTTGAAAATATAGATTTTGATTTACATAAAAATCTATATGAAGTTGTTAAATTAATGAAGATAAGAGCCGATGAGAAAGGAATTTTATTAAATTTATTAATTGAGGACAATGTTACAAGAAACGTAATTGGAGACCCTACTCGTTTGGGTCAAATATTGCTAAATCTTATTGGGAATGCTATAAAATTTACTAATGAAGGATCTGTTTTATTAATGGTTAAATTGGTTGATGAAAAACAATCTAACGTCAAAATTTACTTTGAAGTTAGAGATACTGGTATTGGAATTTTATCCAATAAAATTAATACAGTTTTTGGCGTCTTTACTCAAGCAAAAAGTGATACGTCGAGAATTTATGGAGGCACTGGTTTAGGCCTCGCTATTGTTAAGAAGTTAGTAATTCTATTAAAAGGCGATATTAAGGCTGAAAGTGTTTTTGGAGAAGGCAGTGTGTTTAGAATGACACTTCCTTTTATTAAAAGTGTTAAAAGTTTTGGAGAACTTAAATTGGATAAAATAGGTGAGATAAGTGAAAATTTGAATCTTTATGTTTTACTTGTGGATGACAATATTACTAATCAGATTGTTGCAAAAACTAGGTTAGAGCGTTGGAGTTGTAAGGTAGATGTTGCAAATAACGGTATTGAAGCCGTTAAAATGGCACAGATAAATAATTACGACATTATTTTAATGGATATTCAAATGCCTGTTATGGATGGTTATGAGGCATCCAAAATTATTAAAAACGACATTTCTGAAAAAGCTGCCAAAATACCAATTATAGCCATGACTGCTTATACTTCGTCCGAAGATATTAAACGCGCAAAGGACGCGGGTATGATAGATTATGTTTTTAAGCCATTTAGGCCTAAAGATTTATTTTTGAAATTATTAGAACATAGTAAAGTCCCATTATCAGAAACATTAGTAGAAAGTAAAAAGGTTAAAACCCCTTTTATTTCATTTAATCACACAAAATTTGTAGATTTAAAGTTCATTAAAGAAGAAACCTCCGATGAGAGCAGCATTGTTATTTTATTAATTCAGTCTTTTTTAAATGATATTGATGAATTTTTAAAAGTGACCAAATTTGGAGTAAAAGAACGTAATTGGGAGTTATTGTATAATGCAGCCCATAAAATTAAGCCAAGCGTAAGTATGTTTGGTATTGCTTTATTAGAGCCAACAATTTATAATATTGAGCAAAATTTTAAAAATGAACATGACGTTATAAAGGGTGTAGAATTGTTAAAATCAAGTATTTTAATTTTTAAAAAGGTAAAAAATGAACTTGAAAACGAATTAAATATTTTGAAAAATGGATAATTTAAAAAAGATTGTACTAGCTGAAGACAATTCAACCTTGTCCTTACTGCTAAAATTTAGATTAGAAAAGGAGGGATTTCAACTTTTTATGGCAGAAAATGGGAAAGAAGCGGTGAACCAAATAGAAACAAATAATCCAGATCTTATTTTAACAGACATAATGATGCCTTATATAAGCGGATTAGAACTTATTAGTCATGTAAGAAACAAACTGAATTCAAAAACACCTATTATAGTCTTTTCTTCGGCAGGCCAAGAAGAAATGGTTTTAAAAGCATTTAACCTAGGCGCAACAGATTTTATGGGTAAACCTTTTAGCCCAAATGAATTGGTTATTAGGGTAAAGCGAATATTAAGTTAAATAAATTTAAACGGCAATAATGGATTTTGATGTTTTCGTAAATTACTACAACCAATTGCCATTTCTTATTAAAGTGGTATGGATAATTTCTGTAATACTGTTTATTATTATTATAGTATCAATTTTTTACTTAAAAATTTATAGAACTCGTTTAAGAAATTCAACTGCTGAAACACAAAAATTAGTTACGGAATATGAAATTCAGTTAATTAATTATTTATATGCTGAAGAAGGACAAGAAGAGCAAAATAGTATAATCGAAAAATTAACTTTTTGTATCTCCAGTAAATCCAAAAGAAAAATAATTAAACGCGTATTGCTGAAATTAAAAAAGGAAATTTCAGGTGAAATAGCTGTTGCAATTCAAAATTTATACAGACAAATAGGGCTTTTAAACTTTGCCTTAAAAAAATTAGATCATCAAAATTGGTATGTAGTTGCAATGGGTATTAGGGAACTAAAACAGTTTAATATTAAAGATGCACACGATGCAATTTTACATCACGTAAATCATTCTTCCAAAGAAGTTCGAAAAGAAGTGCAATTATATTTAGTTAGCTTATTTCATTTTAAAGGGTTGGAATTTTTAACAAAAATAGAAACTGATTTGAGCGAATGGGATCAAATTCAGTTGTTAGAAGTTTTACAGAAAAATGAGGATCAACAAGATGTGGATATTACCCCTTGGTTAAATTCAAATAATGATTCTGTAGTTATGTTTAGTTTAAAAATAGCTGAAATATTTAATCAATATGAAGTTCAAAATCATATTATAGAATTACTTCACCATAAAAATAATATAATTAGAACAAAGGCTATTTTAGTTTTAGGAGGAATGCAAAATCTTGATTTTAAGCACGAAGTAATGAACAATTTTGAAGAAAGAACATTAGAAGAACAGCAGGCTTTATTCAAAATTTTTGAGCCTTTAGTTTCAAATAACGATGAGTGGTTTTTACT
This sequence comes from Lutibacter sp., assembly GCF_030692605.1. Lineage (GTDB taxonomy): Bacteria > Bacteroidota > Bacteroidia > Flavobacteriales > Flavobacteriaceae > Lutibacter. Next base: position 23,833 of record NZ_JAUYUD010000051.1, on the reverse strand, counting down.
AAAATATTCAGAACATTATAATTTTGAAATTAGACTCGAAGCATTGCGCTTAATTAAAAATTTTAGTCCAGATAAATTTGCGTTATTTAAAGAAACAACTAATAATGGGCAGTTTTTAGAAATGTTAAATTTTTTAACCGATAATTAGATATGGAATCATTAACAGGCCAACATATTATTCTAATTATCCATTATTTCTTTTTTGTATATGGTTTTTTAGCCATTGGCTCATACTTGTTTTTAACGGTTGTGTCTGCCTTTGAAACAAGTGAATATGTTAAAAAAAATAAGTTTGTAGATTATTCAGAAATTTTAGCATCTTCAATTTCTCCTTCAATTTCAATTATAGCTCCAGCTTATAACGAAAGTTTAAATATTGTGGAAAATGTACGGTCGCTTCTTTCAAGTCATTACGTAAATTATGATGTTATTATCGTAAATGATGGAAGCAAAGATGATAGTTTAGAATTGTTGATAAATGCTTACGACTTGGTTAAAGTTAATTATTTAGTAAACAAACAAATACCTACAAAACCATTGAGAGCAGGAGTTTTTAAATCTACCAACCCCGCTTTTGAAAAATTAACGGTAATAGACAAAGAAAATGGCGGAAAAGCTGATGCCCTAAATTTTGGATTAAATGTTAGTTCTAATCAATATGTAGCTTGTATAGATGTAGATTGCTTGTTGTTGGAAGATTCTCTTCAGAAAATGATTAAGCCTTTTTTAGAAGCAACAGACCATAAAGTTATAGCAACTGGTGGAGTGATAAGAATTGCAAATTCTTGTACAATAAAAGATGGAAAGTTGTTGGATGTTAATATGCCAAAAAAAATGATTGAAAGGGCTCAAATATTAGAATATTTACGATCTTTTCTTTTAGGAAGAATGGCTTGGAGTAGGTTAAATGGCTTGCTTGTTATTTCAGGAGCTTTTGGGTTGTTCGATAAAAAAATAGCCATTGAAGTTGGTGGATACGACACAAAAACGGTGGGAGAAGATATGGAATTAATTGTAAGAATGCGTCGTGTAATGGAAGAACAAAAAGTGAAATATAGAGTAGCATATATTCCAGACCCGTTATGTTGGACAGAGGCGCCAGATAATTATAGAATATTTATATCACAACGAAATAGATGGACAAGAGGCACTATTGAAACCTTAAAAATGCATAAAAAAATAGGGTTTAATCCAAAATATGGTGCTTTAGGTTTGTTAAGTTATCCTTACTGGCTCATATTTGAACGTTTAGCGCCCATTTTTGAAGTAGTTGGTATTATTTATTTTACAGTTTTAATGATGCTAAATTATGTGCGATGGGATTTTTCCTTAGCATTTTTTAGTTTGGCTTACCTTTTTACACTTTTGCTATCAATTGCTGCTATCTATTCTGAAGAATTAACATATCATCAGTATAAAAAGAAAGGTACAGGATTTAAATTGTTGTTAACTGCCATTTTAGAACCTATAGTTTTGCATCCTTTTGTGCTTTACGCTGCTGTGAGAGGTAATTATGATTATTATTTTAACAAAAAGAAAAAATGGGGAGTAATGCAACGTAAAGGAATGGGAACAACAGCGACCTAAAAAAATTAAAATTTTTATGAAAACAATTAATTATTTAGAATTAACATTTAATTACCTCAAAGGATGTATTGCTATGATTTTTGTTTTCTGGATAATTTCTTGTACAGAGGTTTATTTTTTAAGCGCAAAGCAACTATCAATACCACTAACTGAATTAATATTTTATAAAATAATAAATGACGTAGTTACAGTGTTAATTCTAGGAATTTTGTTTTTCCCATTGTATTTACTTTTTACGATTGTAATTAAAAAATGGGTTCAGATAATTTTTGCATTTATTGCTGTCTTGCTTGTTTTTATTCAATTAAGTTTGGTCAAATATAGCTTAACAACCTTACTTAATTTAGGGGCCGATTTACTTGGTTATTCTTACAATGATATTTTTTTAACAGTGTCGTCTTCGGCATCATTTTCTTTTATAAGTGTACTTCCTTTTATAGTAGTACCATTACTTTTTTTTGGAATTGTATCATTGTTTGGAAAAACAAAAAACAAAAAAATATTGGTTTATGGGTCTCTTTTTTTAATCATAATTTCTGTATCCGTTAGATTTGTTTTTAGCAAAACAAACGAGTCTGTTTTTCAAAATAAAATATATTTCTTAGTTAATGATATCATAAAAAGTAAGGTTGAAAAGAATGAAGTTTCAAATAACCAATTTGTGGTAAGTAAAGAATATCCACTACTCAAAAATGCCGATGAGGTTGAAGATGTTTTAGGCTCATTTTTTAACCTTACAAGTCAAAAACCAAACATTGTATTTATAATTGTTGAAGGACTTGGAGGAGAATTTGTTGGAAATTTTAATTATGCAGGCTTTACACCATTTTTAGATTCTTTAGCGACTAAATCGTTATACTGGAAAAATTTTGTAAGTACTTCTGGTAGAACATTTGGTGTACTTCCTTCAATTTTAGGATCGTTACCCTATGGAACTGATGGTTTTTTAGAAATTACTGAAACCCCAAATCATTTGTCTTTATTATCAATTCTTAAAGAAAACGGATATACTACAAATTATTATACAGGTTCAAATTCTAGTTTTGACCGAATTATAAATTATTTAGAATTCAATGGAATTGATAATGTGGTTGATGAAAGTAAATATGGAAATTCTTATAAAAAAGCTGCTGTAACCGACGATGGTTTTTCTTGGGGTTATCCAGATTCAGAATTGTTTAGAAAAGGATTATCCGATTTAAATGAAAGTATTGAGCCTCGTTTAGACATTTTTTTGACCGTTTCAAACCACGAACCTTTTATTTTTCCTAATAAAGAAAAATATATGGTAACGGTTGATAAAATGATAAATTCAAATTCAAAAATGAAGGTTTCTAAGGAGTTTGTTCAGGCTCATAAAGAAATATTTGCAAGTTTGTTGTACACTGATGAATCTATTAAAAATTTCATTAATTTCTATAAAAAAAGAAAAGATTTTGCCAATACGATATTCATAATTACTGGAGATCATAGATTGATTCCTATTTCTCAAAAAGATGAATTGTGTAGGTATCATGTTCCATTCATTATAAGCAGTCCTTTATTAAACACATTCAAAACTTTTCCAGCAGTTTCTTCGCATTTAGATGTAACCCCTAGTGTTGTTGCGTTTCTGCAAAATAATTATGATTTTAAGCAGATTGACAGTGTTTCGTGGCTTGGGAACGGGCTAGACATTTTTGAAACTTTTAGAAATAAAAATAAAATTCCGTTAATGAGGTATAAAGGCGCAATTAAAGATTTTATTTATAAAGACTATTTTATTTCTGATGGAAATCTCTTTAAAATTGATGAAAATTTTAATACCCAACAAGTATCTGATGCTAAAATGCTTCAAATTCTTTCAGATTCATTGGCACAATTTAAAAGATTGAATGCTTATTTAATTCAAAATAATAAAATTCATCCAAATTCAAAAAATACAAACAGAATTCCAAAAATTGCTTTTAGCAAAGAACAATTAGCCGAAATAAAAATACTTATTGGAAATGCTGATTCTGATGCAAGTTATCAAATTGCTCGTAAATTAGCTTTTGAAAAAGACTATAAAAAAGGGCAATTAATTTGTGATTATATTATAAATGAATTGCCTAATCATGCAGATGCAATTATTTTAAAAGGGAGAATTTATGCATGGGAAGGAAATTATATAGAAGCTGAAAAAGCATTTTTAAATGCTCAAAAAAGAGCTCCGTTTTATGACGATGCATACTTAGCCTTATTAGACACTTATTGGTGGGCAGAGCAAGATGAAAAATCAGTTGCTATTGTTGCCAAAGCAATGCGTAATAGTATTACCAACCCAGAATTAAGTTTTAAAATGGCTCAGGGTTATGTACGTATGAATAAGAATACTCAAGCCATAAAAGTGATTGATAGTTTGTTAAAAAAATACCCCACTAATCAAACGTATAAAGAATTTAAAAACACCCTCCACAAATGAAAACAATTCCTATTTTTAAACTAATTTGTTTTGTGCTTGTTATTTGTTCTTCACAGCTTACGGCACAAAAAATATTTACTGGAGATCCTGATAAATCATTTGAGGTGGCCAGACAATTGGCCTTTAATAAGCAACGAAAACAAGCTCAAGACACATTAAATTTGATATTAACAAAATACCCAGATTATTTAGATGTTCGTTCTTTTTTAGGAAGTACTTATTCCTGGGATGGAGACTATAATAAAGCACGAAAGGAATTTGAATATGTTTTAGATAAAAACCCTAAATTAAAAGATACTTGGTTAGCAGCAATAAATAATGAACTTTGGGCAGATAACCCTCAAATTTCATTTAAAAAATCTGAAGAAGCACTTGCTTTTTTTCCTTTGGATGCAGATATTATGATATTAAAAGCTAAATCACAAAGCAATATAGGAAATAATGAAGATGCCCTTAAAACAATTAACCTAGTTTTAAATAATACGCCAACGCACCCAGAAGCAATATCATTTAAAAATGGTTTAATTGAAAAAAACAGAAAAAATGTTATTGGTATTGGAGGAACTGTTGATGTGTATTCTGAAGTGTTTGATCCAATGCAATTACATACATTAAAGTACAGTAGAAAAACTGAGTTGGGTAGTATTATTGCCAAGGTTAATTATAATAGAAGGTTTAGTGAAAGCGCGTTTCAATTTGAAGTTGATTTATACCCAAAAATTACAGAAGGGTTTTATGCTTATTTAAACGTTGGAGTTGCAAATTCTTTTTTGTTTCCCGAGTATAGGTATGGTGCAGAATTGCACAAATCTATTGCTAGTGGTTTAGAGACTTCGATAGGTTTTCGGGCCTTAAAATATAGCGAGACTACAACAATCTATACGGGCTCAATAACTTGGTATACTGGAAATAGTTATTGGTCATTTAGACCATATTTTACGCCAGGAGATTCAGGAACAAGTACTTCTGGAACACTTAATTATAGAAGATACGGAAAGGATGCTGAAAATTATTTTAGCACTTCAGTTGGAATTGGCTATTCACCAGAATTTTACCGTTTTAATTTTGAAGGGAATGAAAATGAAATTGTTGGATTAAAATCTCAAAAATTTAATATAGGCTACAACTTCACAACTTCAAACAATAGAAATGGCATTGGAACTCAATTCGGACTTACCCATCAAGAAATTAGTTTTGATCTTGGAAATTATTTTTGGATTTATTCTTTTTCACTAAATTGGGAACTCAAATTTTAATAAATTTAAAAACCAATTTTTTAAGTAAATGCAAGAAATCGAACGAAAGTTTTTAGTATCAGGAAACTTTAAAGAGTTTGTTACTAAACAATACCATATAACTCAAGGATTTTTATCGACAGTTCCAGAACGAACTATTAGAATTAGAATTACCGATCAAAAAGGGTATATAACCATAAAAGGGAAAAGTAATAAAAGTGGCACAACTCGTTTTGAATGGGAAAAAGAAATTCCATTGAACGAAGCAACACAACTTTTACAACTTTGTGAGCCAACAATTATTGAAAAAATAAGATATATAATTCCTTCCAAAAACGAGTTGATTTTTGAAATTGATGAGTTTTTAGGTGAAAACTTGGGGCTTTTTATTGCAGAAATAGAGTTACCCACTGATAAATTTGAATTTATAAAACCAACATGGATTGGAAAAGAGGTTACGGGTCAATTAAAATATTATAATTCAATGTTAGCAAGAAAGCCTTATACAAGTTGGTAAATTTTGATTATATTCGAATTCAAAAAAAAATACTAGGTGTTAGAATTAGCAGGAATTATAATTTTGGGGATTTTAGCCCAATGGGTTGCTTGGCGTTTTAAATTGCCTTCCAGACTCCCATTAATAATTATTGGTTTATTGGCAGGTCCAATATCTACATTATTTACTGCTGATGGAGCAAAATTATTAGAACCCGTTTGGAATGGCACTGAAGGATTATTTCCTGGAGAACGTTTATTTAATTTTGTGTCATTAGCAATTGGAATCATTCTTTTTGAAGGAGGCTTAACCTTAAAAAAAAGAAGAAATTTTAAATGTTGGACCTGTAATTTTAAAACTAATTACATTAGGATCTATCATAACATTTTTTGGCGCAGGTGTTGCAGCTCATTATATTTTTAATTTGAGTTGGGTAATTTCATTTTTATTTTCAGCTCTAATAATTGTTACTGAACCAACTGTAATAGCACCAATTTTAAGAAATATTCCGCTTAAAAAAGATGTTTCGACCGTGCTAAAGTGGGAAGGAATACTTATTGATCCTATTGGTGCTTTAGTTGCTGTATTAGTTTTTGAATTTATTGTTGTAGGAAAAGGGTATGAGTTTACAAAAGAAGCACTTACCGAATTTTGGAAAATTGTAATTATTGGTACTTCAATTGGATTTACTTTTGCTTACGGTTTATATTATGCAATAAAAAGGAGCTTAATTCCACACTATTTATTAAATGTTGTTACGCTTGCCGCCGTGTTATTCGTATTTGTACTTTCCGATTTATTTGCCCACGAATCTGGGTTACTTTCTGTAGTGGTTATGGGAATGGTTTTAGGAAATAAAAATGTAAAAGAATTAAAAGACATACTGTATTTTAAAGAATCAATAAGTGTATTATTAATTTCAATCTTATTTATTTTATTATCAGCAAACATTAATATTGACGATTTATTTCTGTTAAATAGATGGGAAACATTGACTCTTTTTACAATAGTTGTATTTGTTTTAAGACCGTTAGGTGTATTTATTAGTACTCATGCGATACCTGTTTTTCTTAAAGATAATGAAGATGAAATTCATATAATTGCTACAATAACTAATGACGAGAAGATAGTTGAAGGTTCTACCTTAATGTATGTTGGGAAAACTATTACCTAGTTTGTTAACTTATAAATAATAGTATCAAAACTTTCAAATAACATCTCTTTTATTAATTGCATCTCATAATATTCAAATAGTGAATAAAAATATGATGTGTGAATTTTAACGAAAATAAAAGGGATATTGAAGTTGTAGTTATTTCTGATATTCATTTAGGAACTTATGGATGCCACGCTAAAGAGCTATTATATTACCTAAAAAGTATAAATCCTCAAACTATAATTCTTAACGGAGATATTATTGATATTTGGCAATTCAGTAAGCGATATTGGCCAAAATCACATATGAAAATTGTAAAACATATTTTCAAATGGATTTCTGAAGAAAAGGAAATTTATTACATAACGGGTAATCACGATGAAATGTTACGAAAATTTGTTGATTTTGAATTAGGTTCTTTTTCTATAAAAAATAAAATAGTGTTAGAGTTGGATGGTAAAAAAGCATGGTTTTTTCATGGGGATGTTTTTGATGTTACTATGAAACATTCTAAATGGCTTGCGAAAATGGGGGCAGTTGGATATAATGCTTTAATTCTTTTAAATAGAGCGATTAATTATATCAGTATTTTTTTAGGTAAGGGAAAAATATCCTTGTCGAAAAAAATAAAGGACAGTGTTAAATCGGCTGTAAAATTTATTGATAATTTTGAAGAAACAGCATCAAATATTGCTATTGCAAATAAGTTTGATTATGTTGTTTGTGGTCATATTCATCAACCAATAATTAAGAAAATCACTACAAACAATGGAGCTGTAAATTATTTAAATTCGGGAGATTGGGTTGAAAACTTAACAGCATTAGAATATAACAATAAACATTGGATTTTGTATAAATACAAGGAAGAAGATTATGTTAAAGAAGAAACAACAGAAACAATTGATAAATACGATATAGTTGACCAATCTTCAAAAGAAATATTTGTGCAATTATTAGCAGACTTTAGTTTTAATATTAGATGAAGATTTTATATGCAATTCAAGGTACAGGTAACGGACATTTAAGCAGAGCTAAGGAAGTTATACCCGCAATATTAAATAGAGCTCAGGTAGATATTTTAATTAGTGGAACACAGGCAGAAGTTGGTTTAGACCATAAGGTAAACTATGTTTATAAAGGACTTAGTTTTTATTTTGGTAAAAATGGAGGTGTTGATTTGTTTAAAACTATTGCCAAGAATAATATTTTTAGCGTATTAAAAGAAATAATAAAATGTCCGGTAAAAGAGTACGATTTAGTAATAAATGATTTTGAACCAATTTCTGCCTGGGCTTGTTATTTTAAGGGTGTTAAAAGTATTTCTTTGAGCCATCAAAGTGCATTATATACTGAAAATGTCCCTAAGCCTAAACACTTAGATTTGATTGGTAGTTTTATTATAAAAAATTATGCTAAATGTAAATACAACTATGGTTTTCATTTTAAAAAATATAATAATAAAATTTATACGCCGATTATAAGAAATAGTATTCGGATATTGGAACCTTTTGAAAAAGATTATTATACGGTTTATTTACCTGCATATTCTGATGAGAATATTATTAATATTCTTTCAAAAATTAAAGGTGTTAAATGGAAAGTTTTTTCGAAGGAAACCAAAAAATATTATCAAAAGAAAAATGTATACATAAAACCAATTGATGGTAAAAAATTTGAAAAGAGTTTAGCCTCTTGTACAGGAATTTTATGTGGAGCTGGTTTTGAAACACCAGCTGAAGCAATTTACTTAAAAAAGAAGTTAATGGTTATTCCAATGAAAAATCAATATGAACAGCATTTTAATGCCAAAGCTCTTGAAGAATTAGGAGTTCCCATTTTAAAATCGTTAAAAAAGGAATACATTCCAAAAATTAAAAATTGGATAAAAAATGATAGTAGTATTGAATTAGAATTTCCTAATGAAACACAGAAAATAGTTGATCATATTTTGTATGAATATATTGAGAAAGAAAGTTTAGTGTTACAGTTATATTAAAAATATTATTTAACGTGAGTTCGATATAAGTAAGAATAATACCATCTGAATATTAGTTATTTATATTATTTTGAAGGAGAACGACTGTGACAATCTGTTTATGGATAGTTAGATTGCCATATTTTACTTAAAAAAAGTAAAATTCGCAATGATGACAAGGTCATGGGTTTTTTTTCAATGGTTCCTTTGTCATGCCGAGTGGTCGAGGCATCTCACAGTTGATAAACGTAATGTGATTCCTCCTTTGGTCGGAATGACACTATTATTAAACTCCTAATTATTAGTGGTGTGCGATTATTGTTATATCGAACTCACGTTATTTAATAAAAAATGAGTAGATAAGTTAACCTTTTTCTACTCATTTTAACACAGGGAAATATAATACTTTATTTTTCGTTCTTCCAATACCTTGGATTCGTTTCTTCTGTTTTTTGATTCCAGTAATCTTGAGTTACCATTCTACCATCAAAAGTTTTTAGTTTTCTTTGAAAAACCCATATAGTAGGATTAAAAACCATATCGGTTACTGCAACGGTAAATAATTGAGGATCTTCTTCTGTTTTTCTTTTTTCTTCTTCAATAATAACTTCAAAACCGTTGTGTTCAAGTAGTTTTATTAAAAATTCTTTTCGATTTTCATCGGTGTTTTTTTCAACAAAAGTAACTCTAGTTTCCTCTATTGATCCAAATGAATGTTTTCCTTCTAATCCCATAATTTTTTTATTAAAAAATAAATTCCAATTTACAAATCTAAAATTCCAATTTTGGCACTCATAAATCTATGCGCTTTTTTTGAATTTTGTTTTTTGAATTTTGGTGCTTAATTAAATACACTACTTAATTCATAAATATAATCATATAACGGACTGTATAATCCTAATACTAAAATACCAATTACAGTAATTAATAAACCCAAACGCATATATAATTTGTTTTTAAAATATGGAATAGGGTTTTCGTTTTGTCTAATAAACATAGCTCTAATAACTAGTAAATAGTAGTATAATGATATTGTTACGTTAACAACAGCTAAAAAGACTAGCAAATAATACCCTTTACTAGCAGCAGCTGTAAATAAGAAAATTTTTCCAAAAAAACCTGCAATTGGCGGTATACCAGCTAATGAAAACAAAGCCAACATCATAATCAAACTTAAATTTGGGTTTGTTCTGTATAAGCCATTATAATCATCCATGGTTTCTTTGCCTGTTTTTAATGAAATTGCTTGCACAACCCCAAAAGCAGCTAAATTGGAGAAGATATAAATCATTACAAAATAAACAACTGTTGCCGTTCCTAATTGATCTCCAGCAATTAAACCAAGTAAAATAAAACCAGCTTGAGCAATGGATGAAAAAGCTAAAAAGCGTTTCATATTTTGTTGGCGTAGTGCAAATAAGTTACCAATAAACATGGTTGCTAAAGCTACTACGTAAACTATATTTTCCCATACTGGCATCAACGATTTAAAAACGGTAAACAGCAAAATCATTAAAATAAAAGTTGCCGCTCCTTTAGAGATTACAGATAAATAGGAGGAAACATTAATAGGCGCACCTTCATAAACATCGGCAGTCCAAAAATGAAATGGAACCAAAGATATTTTAAATGACAATCCTGTAAAAAATAAAATAAATCCTAAAATGGTTAAATTATTAAGTGATATAACTTCAATTATTTCATTAAAATAGATGGAACCAGAAGTAGCGTAAAGTAATGAAATACCAAATAGTGATACACCCGATGCTAAAGCAGCTGAAAGTATTAATTTAATACCAGCTTCGCTTGAAATCCTTTTTGAAGTTTCATAAGCAGCTAGTGCAGCTGCTGGTAATGTTGATAATTCTAAGCCTAAGTAAAACATTAAAAAATCACCTGATGAAATCATAAAATACATTCCCAGCAAGGAGAAAAATAATAACACAAAAAATTCGGTACCTTTTTCTTGCTCAACAATTTTTTCTTGAATCCAATCAGCCGACTGGAGTAATAAAATGAAAACTCCAATATTTAATACATTTTTAAAGAAATGAATTAAATTATTTGTTTGAAACATGCCACCAAATAATATACTCGTCTCTCCAAGAGGTAAAAATCCAATTACGGTATGAATTCCAAATAAGAAAATGGCTAAATGCACGATACTTCCTTTTTTGTTTTTAGAAATAAAAATTTCTGCTACAAGCAATAATAAAGCAATTGCTAATAGCAAAATTTCATGTCTCATTATTAAAAAACTACTTAAATTCATTTTTCTTTATCTTTTTTAATTATTTCAATAAATCTAAATTCGTAAATCTAAATTCTAAAATTGTTACAATACTCCTTTAATGAACGGTTGCAAACTTGCCATAATCATATCACTTAACCAAAGTGGTGCAACTCCCATTCCAATTATTGGAATAAGCAATAATAAAATACCTGTTTTTTCGAACCAAGTTGCATCTGACATATCTAAAAACTCTGAATTTTTAATGGGTCCCATTAACATAATGCCAACAACACGTAAAATATAAACTGCAGTAACAACAATAGCTGAAACCGAAATAATTGTAGCAACCCTGTGAAACATATCTTCATGTTGAAAAGCACCAACAAAAATGTTCATTTCAGCTACAAATCCGCTAAATCCAGGTAACCCTAATGAGGCTAATCCTGCAATAACATATATAACTGATATAAATGGAATTACCTTTAATAAACCTCCTAATTTAGTAATATCTCTGGTGTGTGTTCTGCTATAAATCATTCCAATTAATGCGAAGAATAAAGCAGTCATAAATCCGTGAGAAAGTGATTGCATAATGGCTCCATTCCAAGAAGTTTTATTCAACATTAACAATGCAAACAACACCATTCCTAAATGGCTAACAGAAGAATATGCATTAATATATTTTAAATCGTTTTGCTTAATGGCTCCAAAGGCACCATAAATAACGCCTGTTGCAGATAATATAATAAAAAACCAAGACCAATCGATGGCACCTAAAGGCAATAAGAACATAGCGACTCTAAATACACCATATCCACCTAATTTCATTAACACACCAGCGTGCAGCATTGATACTGCGGTGGGTGCGGATGCGTGACCGTCAGGAGACCAAGTATGAAATGGGAATAAAGCACCTAAAACCGCAAACCCAATAAAAGTTAAAGGGAAAAATAATTTTTGTGCTTCAAAGGGAATATTAACTTGTGAAATTTCTAAAATATTAAAGGTCAACGCACCACCATCAGCATTCGAATTAAAGTAAATGCCTAAAATTCCAACCAACAACACAGCTGAAGCGCCCATTAACATTAAGGTTAATTTCATTGCTGAGTACTCTTTTGGTCCGGAACCCCATATACCAATTAATAAATACATTGGAATAACAGCAATTTCGTAAAATACGAACATGGTGAATAAATCTAAGGAAATAAAGAACCCATATACTCCAGAGGATAAAACTAAAAGGGAGATAAAAAATTCCTTTGGCAAATCTTCCATTGTCCAAGAAATAAACACACCGGCTAAAACTACAATAGAAGTTAATATTAATAAGGCAACTGAAATACCATCTACACCAACGGTGTAATGAATATTAAACTGTTCGAACCACATATAATCTTTGGTAAAAACCATGATGCTATCATTTATTGCTCTTTCTTTGAAGTAAGCAAAAATTAAGTTTATGGCCATTCCAAGTTGAATTAAACTTCCAACCATTGCAACAATGCGTGCCTGTTTTAAACCTTTAGCGAAAACTAAAGCTAAAATTGTTAATACCGGTACGGTGACAAAAAGTGATAAAATATCCATAATTATTTATTCTAAATAAATTTCAAATAACAAATATTTAAATTCCAAAGTACAATCATTTTGATTTTTCAAGAATAGCTGAAAATATTTTTTTTAATTCAGTTGATTCTTGAATTAATTCTTCAGGTTTATTGTTACTTGGTATCTTATTTGTTTCATTTATTAATCTCAGCCAATAAATACTTTCTTTGGCTTCTTTTCTACTAATTTTGATTCTGTAAATAAAATCCTTTTTACTTAATGATTCATTTGCCTCAATATAGTTTGCCCCAATAGATCCAGATGAACGAATAACTTGCTTTGCATCTTCAAAATTTGCAATCGTTTTATCTAAATTTTTTATAAATAGTCTAATCTCTTTTGCAAATTGAAAAGTTCTTTCTTCTAAATCATAGGTTTTATTTATTGAGTCTATACTCATTGATTATTTTTTGTTATTTGAGTTTTGTTATTTGAGTTTTGTTATTTCTTAATTTATTTTGTCCATAAATAAATAAACACCATTGCTAGAATTACAAATCCAGCTAAAAAGGCGAATGCATAATCTTGAAATTTACCAGATTGAATTCCTTTAATTTTTTCAGAAACTACAACTGTTTTATTTCCCATTCCTTCCATAAAACCATCTACATATTTTTTATCGAAATATGCAATAGGAGCAGAGATTCTATTGAAAATTATTTTTCGAGTTACAAAAAGATAAATCTCATCAAAATAAAACTTATTGAATGTCCATTTGTAAAACACACCAAAAGCTTTAGAAAATTTTTCAGCTAAATCATTTTCTTTTTTATAGAAAATGTACGAAAGAATAATTCCTACTACACCAACACCAACTGCAATTGCAGCTAATGGGTAATTTAAATGAGCTACGAATCCAGCTTTATCTGCAGTTACAAACTCACTAAAAGGAATCAAACCAACAACAACACTCAATGCACCTAAGAACATTAAAGGGAAAGTCATTGCTATAGGAGATTCATGCGGTGCATGTTTATATTGAGTATCTTTTCCCCAAAAAATTCCGAAGTAAATTCTAAACATATAAAAAGCAGTTAACCCAGCAACAAACAAGCCTACAAAATATAATAGTTTGTTATGTTCAAAAGCGGCAACTAAAATTTCATCTTTACTCCAAAATCCTGCAAATGGTGGCACTCCTGAAATTGCTAATGCAGCAATTAAAAATGTAATATTAGTAATGGGCATATACTTTCGTAACCCTCCCATGTCTTTTAAATAATTACTATGAACAGCATGAATTACAGAACCAGCTCCTAAAAATAGTAACGCTTTAAACATGGCATGTGTAAATAAATGGAACATAGAAGCCATATAACCAACTCCTTCGTGGCCGTCATATCCGGAAACACCCAAGGCCATCATCATATAACCAAGTTGAGACATAGTAGAAAAGGCGAGAACTCTTTTAATATCGTTTTGAGTTACCGCAATTATTGCAGCAAAAAGCGATGAGAATCCACCCACATACGCAACAACATTTAAAGCAAAGCCATCTTCAACAAAATAATACATTGGAAATAAGCGAGCGACTAAATAAACACCAGCAACAACCATTGTTGCCGCGTGGATTAATGCAGAAACAGGTGTTGGACCTTCCATAGCATCTGGCAACCAAATATGTAACGGAAACATAGCCGATTTACCAGCACCACCAATAAATATTAAGATTAATGCCCATGTTAAAACAGATAAACCCATAAAAGAAGTTGAAGCCCAGCTTAATATTGCATTCCCTTCAGGATTATTTAATGTTTCAAAATCGTAGGTACCTGTGTAATATCCAACTATTAAAATCCCGATTAAGAAACCTAAATCGGCAAACCGGGTAACAATAAATGCTTTTTTTGAAGCTGCTACTGCCGATGGTTTGGTATAATAATATCCAATTAGTAAAAAGGATGATACCCCAACTAATTCCCAAAAAATATAAATTTGGAAAAGGTTTGTTGCTAAAACTAAACCAAACATTGAAAAGGAGAATAATCCTAAAAAGGCAAAGAATTTAGTATAGCCTTCATCACCTTTCATATAGCCTCTACTGTATATATGAACCATTAATGAAATGGTTGAAACTACAATAAGCATCATTACTGAAATAGGATCAATTAAAATTCCCATATCAATTGCTAAAGTATCAGTAAAGTTCATCCACGTTGTTTTTGAAACAAAAGTTTGGTAAACTCCATCTACTTTTTCTTGAACAAAAAAGTACTGAAATGCTGTATAATAAGAAAGTACCGTTGAAGTTAATAATCCAAAAACGCCAATGTATCCAGATACCGCTGGTTTAATTTTTTTATAGAAAATTCCAAGTAGTAAAAAAACTGCTAATGGAATAAGTGGAATTAATATTACGTAGTTAAAATTCATATTTTTTTATAGTTTTAATACTTCATAATTTCAGTGTCCTTAACTTCTACAGAACTAATTTGTCTATATAAGTTAATAATAATTGCAACGGCTAATGCTGTTTCAGCAGCAGCAACGGCTATAATAAATATTGAAAAAAATACTCCTTGAAAAACATCAGGATATAAATATTTATTGATGACAACAAAATTTATTATGGATGCATTCAATATTAATTCAACCGACATTAAAATTGAAATAAGATTTGTTCTGGTTATAAATCCGTAAACACCAATAAAAAATAAAATTGAGGTTACAGTTAGTATTTCGTAGATGCTAATTCCGGCTATCATTTTAAAAAAGTTGAAAGTTGAAAGTTGAAAGTTTAAATTTTTTCATACTCATATTTAATTTTTTTCTAGACTTTTGCCTTTTGGCTTATCGCTAGTCGCTATTTTCGTTCCTTTTGCTATTACAATTGCTCCAATCATTGCAGCCAATAAAAGCACACTAATTACCTCAAAAGGTAAAATAAATCCTCCAGCTTCATAACTTAATAATCCTAAACCAATTGTATCCATATCAATACTATTAGAATTTTCAATTACAGGAAAATTATATGCATAAATTGTAGTTAAAAATACTCCAAGACCTAGTAAACTTGCTAAACCAACCAAAATTTTCTTTGAAGTTTTTATATCTTCTAATTCCATTTCAATATGATGAACAAGCAAAACTGAAAATATAATTAAAACAATAATACCTCCCGCGTAGACGGTAAGCTGAATTGCAGCTAAGAAGTTATAATCAATTAAAAAATAGATACCTGCAATTCCACAAAGAACAAAAAGTAAATAAATAACTGAACGCAACATTTTTCTACTTGTTACCGAAGCAATTGCAAAAACAATTATAATGATTGCTAAAATGTAAAAAATTATTTTTTCCATAATTTATTCTTCTACACCAGGCATTAACTTGGATCCTGGTTTGTTTAAAACTTTAGTTAAGTATGCTCTATTATATACTGAATTTTCAAAATTTTGCGCCCATAAAATAGCATCAGTCGGACAAGCTTCAATACATAAACCACACATAGTACACATTCCTAAATGGTAAATGTGTTGATCTATCATTTTCTTCTTTTTACCACTTTCAGGATCAATTTGTCGGTCCCAAATAATTTCAATAGATCCGTTAGGACAGGCTAATTCACATTTCTGACATCCAGTACATCTGTGTTCGTTATTTTCGTTATGCGGCATAACAACTTCACCTCTAAACCGATCGAACATTTTAAGCGTATCTCTATTATCGGGGTATTGTTGAGTAATAGCGCCTTTTCTTGAGTGTAAAAAGTACTTTCCGGTAACACTCATACCAGTTAGCAACGTTTTTATTCCTCTGTATATATCTCCAAAATAACTCATAATTTCTAAAATTGAATTGTTAGATTAAGCCAAACAATTAATGCCATTAAAACAATGTTTAACAAATTTAAAGGAAGAAGGTATTTCCATTCTAATGTTAATAATTGATCTACTCTTAATCTTGGGAAGGTCCATCTAAACCACATCATTAAAAATATTAAAACCAACGTTTTACCTAAAAACCAAAATAGACCTAAAATTGGGATTGATTCTGTAATTCCAAAAGGAGAAAGCCAACCTCCAAAAAATATTGTAGTTGCGATGGCAGCAATAATAAACATGTTTATAAATTCGGCCAAAAAGAAATAGGCAAATTTCATCCCAGAATATTCAGTATGAAAACCTGCACCTAATTCAGATTCCGCTTCTACTAAATCAAAAGGAGCTCTATTGGTTTCGGCCGTTCCAGCAATCATATAAATCATAAATGCAATTACTGCAGGAACATGTCCTTGAACAATTAACCACCCATTTTTTTGAACTTCTACAATTTCTGAAAGCTGTAAAGAACCAGAAATAAGCACCATGGTTATTAAAGATAACCCAACGGAAAGTTCGTAACTAATAGTTTGAACTCCGCTTCGCATTGCCCCAATCATAGCAAATTTGTTATTACTTGCCCAACCTCCTAATAAAATTCCAATAACTCCAATTGAAGAGATTGCAATTAAGAAGAAAATCCCAATATTAATATCAAATGCTTGAAATTCTTGGGTAAAAGGGAATAAAGCCAAAGCCATTAATGAGGTTACAATTACAAAATAAGGTGCTAGATTGTATAAAAATTTATCGGCTTTAATAGTTCCAGTTAATTCTTTTGAAACTAATTTTAAGGCATCGGCCATTGTTTGTAAAAGACCTTGATAGCCAACTCGATTTGGTCCAATTCGTAATTGAAACCACGCTGCAACTCTTCTTTCTAATAAAACAAGGTATAAGCCAGCAACAGCAAAAATAGCCAAATAGACAACAGCTATTAAAACCATTTCTGTAATACTTGCCACACCTTCTGGCATGATGCTAAATAGCCAATTGTGAATATTTTTTGTGATACTTAATGATATATTCATTGTATATATTTTATCTGTCAATATCTGGGATTACTAAATCTAGTGTTGCCATTGAGGCAACGAGATCTCCAATTTTTCCTCCAACAGCAATGTGATTTAATAAAGATAAATTTGAAAATCCAGGTGATCTGAATTTTAATCTATATGGATTTTTTGTCCCTGTACTATTTATATAAACACCTAATTCGCCACGTGCAGTTTCAACTTTTTGGTAAAACTCTCCTTTTGGTAATTTAATTACTGCATTGGTTGCAACTTTATATTCACCTTCAGGAATATTATCAATCAATTGCTCAATAATTGCCATTGATTCCCACATTTCTTCAATTCTAACTTGGTAACGTGCTAAACTATCTCCTTCGGTTTTTAAAACTTCATTAAAAGTAACTTGATTATAAGCACTATATGGATGATGTTTTCTTACATCACAAGAATATCCAGAGCCACGACCAACAGGACCAGAAGCTCCAAACGAAATAGCGTCTTCTTTTGATAAGATACCAACACCTTTCATTCTTTTTTGAAAAATTACATTTCCTGTTAAAAGGCGATCGTATTCAGGTAATTTTGTTTTAAAATGAGTGATAAAATCTTTTGTTCGTTGTACAAAATTAGGATGAATATCAAACATTAAACCACCTGGAATATTATAGTTCATGGTTAAACGAGCACCACAGGTTTCTTCAAAAATATCGTTAATTAATTCGCGGTCTCTAAATCCGTAAAAATAAGTTGTTAACGCTCCAACATCCATTCCCATAACGCCCCACCATAATTGATGAGAAGCTAAACGTGTTAATTCGCCTAAAATAGTTCTTATAACTTTTACACGTTCTGGAATTTCAAGTTGCAGTGCATTTTCAACTGTTAAACATACAGCTTCATTATTTATATGGGATGATAAATAATCCATTCTATCTGTCAAATGAACTATTTGTTGGTAACTATCTCGTTCACACATTTTTTCAATGGAACGATGAATATATCCTAAATCTGGCTCAACTTTTTTAATAATTTCACCATCAATGGTTAATAACAAACGTAAAACACCATGCGTTGCAGGGTGTTGTGGACCCATGTTAATGAAATACTCTTCCGATTTAAAATTACTTTTTATAGTAGTTGTATCCATAATTTCTTATTTAATAACCATATTAATTTCATCTACATAATCTTTTCTTAATGGAAATCCGTCCCAATCTTCGGTTAAAAAAAGTCTTTTTAAATTTGGGTGATTATTAAATATTATTCCGAAAAAATCGAATACTTCGCGCTCATGAAATTCAGCGGTGCGCCAAATATTCCAAACAGAATCAAAAGTTGGATTTTCTCTATCCTCTGTTTTAACTTTTATAACAATGCTATGTCTGAAAGTGGTAGATTCTAAATGATAAATGACACCTAATTCTTTTTCATAATCTATGCCCGTTACACAAAATAAATAATCGAAACTTGTTTCAGAATTATTTTTTAATTGCAACATTAATTGATGTAATTGATCTGGCTTAACGGTAATATTTAAATATTGTGAATCTGCTTCAGTGAATTCTAACTCTGGAATCCAACTACTTATTAAATTTTGTAATGTTTCGTTCGTCATAATTCAATATTATTTACCTTCATCAAATCCGTCAATAGGATTTATTTTATGTTTCATGTTTTCAGTACGAATTTTGTCTTGAAGCATTAACATTCCTTCTAATAATGCTTCTGGACGAGGAGGACAACCTGGAACATAAACGTCTACAGGTATTACGTGATCTGCTCCTTTTACTACTGAATAGGTGTTGTAAAAAAAGGGACCTCCAGAAATGGCGCAAGCTCCCATTGCAATTACATATTTTGGCTCTGCCATTTGATCGTACAATCTTCTTAAAACTGGAGCCATTTTATTAACAATGGTTCCTGCAATAATAATTAAATCGGCTTGTCTTGGGGAAGGTCTGGCAACCTCGAATCCAAAGCGTGAATAATCGTGTTTTGCCGCTCCAGTTTGCATCATTTCAATAGCACAACAACTGGTTCCAAAATACAAAGACCAAAGTGAATTTGATCTTCCCCAATTAATTATTTGATCCAATGAAGTAACAATTACATTGGCTCCATTACCTGCCGGAATTACTTTACCTGGAAAATCACTTGGAATTTCTGGAACTGTTACATTTGGTTCTAACTCACTTATAAATCTTTTTTTATCTACTCCCATTTTAAAGCTCCTTTTTTCCAAGCGTAAATTAAACCTAAACCTAGAATGAATAAAAATATTAAAATTTCAACAAAAGCAACAGCACCAACATCTTTAAAAACAACAGCCCATGGAATTAAAAAAGCCACCTCTACATCAAAAATTAAGAAAAGGATGGCAAATAAATAATATCCAACTTTAAATTGAACCCAGGTTGGACCAATTGTAACCATACCACTTTCGTACGGTTCTCGTTTTTGTGGATTATCTGATTTATGTGAAATTAACCCCGATAAAAAGTTTGCACCGGCTACTAATATAATACCAGCAAGCAGAAATACAATAATGGCTTCTGATCCCATTTTAATGCTATTTAATTAATTGTGAAAGTAATTCTATTTTGTTAATTTATAGAAACCACTTTTAAAAGTTTGGCAAAACTAAACCAATACTAAAAAAATGATACCTGATTTAAGTCAGGTATCATTTTTTTTTTAATTAACGGTGTATGTTTCTCCAGAGAAAAACAAGTCGTCTACTTTTTTGAATTTTGAACTTGCTTTAACTTGTGCCGTTAATGCATCTTCTTGTTCTTCCAATGTGGTGTCGTCAAAACTTCTAATGATACCTGTTGCTAAAGGATAAGTTAATCGAATCAGCATCTGATGCATAGTTGGATCTTTTTCTTTGGCATCATGAACCAATAAATCTTCTTGAGTAATTCCATTTTCTCCAATAGTAACTACTTCCAGTTTCAATTTATTAAGTATAATTCCTTTATCTCTATTTTTACCAAAAATCATCGGTTTTCCATGTTCTAAAAATACTTGTTTGTCTTCTTTAACATCTTTATCTGTTAAATGGGTAAAACAACCATCGTTAAAAATCACACAGTTTTGCAGCACTTCAATTAAAGAGGTTCCTTTAAATTTATGTGCATCAATGAGCATTTGAGTAATTTCTTTTGGTACATTACCTCCAATTCTTGCAAAAAATCTTGCTCCAGCACCTAAAGCTAATTCGCCTGGTGAAAAAGGACCTTGGGTATTTCCATATGGAGAAGATTTAGTTTTTTGACCAACTTTTGATGTTGGTGAAAACTGACCTTTCGTTAATCCGTAAATTTCATTGTTAAATAAAACTATATTTAAATCGATGTTTCTACGCAATACATGAATAAAATGATTTCCGCCAATTGCCATTGCATCTCCATCACCTGTCATAACCCAAACACTTAATTTAGGGTTTGCAAGTTTTACACCAGATGCAATACCAGGAGCTCTACCATGAATGGTATGCATTCCATAAGTATTCATATAATAAGGAAAACGGGATGAACACCCAATTCCAGAAATAAATACCACATCTTCTCTATTAACACCCATTTCTGGCAATGCCTTTTGCATGGATCGTAAAATTACGTAATCGTCGCAACCAGGGCACCATCTAACTTCTTGGTCACTTGCAAAATCTTTAAACGTATATTTTTGTTCTGTTATAGCTTCCATAATTATTGTACTAATTTTTTAAATTCTTCTATTAGTTCATTATTTCCAAAAGGTAAACCTTGTATTTTGTTTTTTTGTAAAAAGTCGAATTTACCGAAATTAATTTTTAAAATTTTAGCAAATTGTCCATTATTTAATTCACAAACTACAATTTTTTTGAATTTAGACAAAACCTCTTCTGTGTTTTTTGGAAGCGGGTTTATATAGTTGAAATGAGCAAAACCAATATTTGAATAGCCTTCGTCATTTAATTGTTTTACAGCAGAATGTAAAGAGCCATAAGTTCCTCCCCATCCAACAACTAATAAATCTCCAGCATCTGCGAATTCAGTTTTTACATCAGGAATATAGTTTTGAACTCGTTTAATTTTTTCAGCTCTAATATGAGTCATTTTTTCGTGATTTTCCGGATTATGAGAAACATTTCCGGTTACACTATCTTTTTCTAAACCACCAACTCTATGTTCTAAACCAGGTGTTCCAGGAATTCCCCAATTTCTAGCCAATGTTTCTTCATCTCTAGTGTATGGATGCCAAACTCCTTCTGGAGCTACTTTTGTAATTCTATTTTTAATTTCTGGCAATTCATCTAAACTTTGAATTTTCCAAGGAGCAGATCCATTTGCAATGTATCCATCAGTTAATAATATAACAGGAGTCATATGTTCCAAAGCTAATTTGGATGCTTCATAGGCATATTTAAAACAGTTTGCAGGAGTGCTTGCAGCAATTACAATAACAGGGCTTTCACCATTTCTACCATACATTGCCTGCAATAAATCAGATTGTTCTGTTTTAGTTGGTAACCCTGTAGAAGGTCCACCTCGTTGAACGTTAACAATAACCAATGGAAGTTCCATAATCATTGCCAAACCAATTGCTTCACCTTTTAGAGCTAATCCTGGGCCAGAAGTGGTAGTAATTGCTAAATCTCCAGCAAATGAGGCTCCAATTGCTGATGTGATACCTGCAATTTCGTCTTCAGCTTGAAAAGCTTTAACTCCAAAATGTTTGTGTTTTACCAATTCATGTAAAATATCTGTTGCTGGAGTAATAGGGTACGAACCTAAAAATAATTCTAATCCAGCTTTTTCAGCAGCAGCTAAAAATCCCCAAGCCGTAGCATCGTTACCCATAATTATTCTATAGGTTCCAGGATTCATTTTAGCAGGTGATATGGTATATGCGTTTGGAATTAATTCTAAAGTTTCTGCAAAATAGAAACCAGCATTTAAAACATTGGTATTGGATTCAATTAAATGAGGGGTAGATTTGAATTTTTTATTGAAAAAACTGACAGTATGTTCTTTTGAACGGCCATACATCCAATAAACCATTCCAAGAGCAAACATATTTTTACTTCTTAAAATTGCTTTATTATCTAAACCTTCAACATTTTTTAATGCTGCTTTGGTTAAAGAAGTCATATCAACTTGAATTACTCTGTAATTTTCTAAACTACCATCTGTGAGCGGATTGGTTTCGTATTGGGCTTTTTCCAAATTCTTTTTAGAAAACGAATCAGAATCAACAATAATAGTATGCCCAGGTTTTAAAGCGTGTAAATTTGTTTTTAAACCGGCTGGATTCATAGCTACTAATAAATCTAAATTATCGCCAGGAGTGCTTATTTCAACACTACCAATATGTACTTGAAAACCAGATACACCATATAAGCTTCCTTGAGGAGCTCTAATTTCAGAAGGATAATTTGGGAATGTTGCTATATCGTTACCAAACATTGCTGAAGTGTCAGAAAATTGGGATCCAGTTAATTGCATACCATCACCAGAGTCTCCAACAAATCGAATTACTACAGCGTCTATTACTTCTGGTTGTAGTTTTGCTTTAGTTGTAATCATATATTTATGATAATTAGAAAATTTTATTTAAATTTATAAAAAATAATTTTAAGCATTTGTTTTAAGTTGTCAAATTTATTGTTACTTTTTCTAATAGCAAATGACTTTTGTCACATTAATTTGTTTAAATTTATTTAATTTTGTATCATATTTAAATTAAAATTATAAAACATGGCTATTAAAATAACAGATGAATGCATTAATTGTGATGCATGTGTTTCGGAATGTCCAAATAACGCAATTTATGAACCAGATAGTGAATGGGCCTATGCCGATGAAACTTCATTAAGTGGTGATGTAACTACTCCAAACGGTAGAAATGTAAATGCTGATGAAATGAATGAAGCAGTTTCTGATGAATTTTATTTTATTGTAACTGATAAGTGTACAGAATGCAAAGGTTTCCATGATGAACCACAATGTGCTTCTGTTTGTCCAGTTGACTGTTGTATTCTTGATGAGGATAACGTTGAAACTGAAGATCAACTTTTAGCTAAAAAAGCGTGGTTACACGGAGAGTAATTCTCTAAAGAGTATAAAAAAAGCACCGTTTTAGACTGCCCCCAAAAAGTTAGACACTATTTGGGGGTATTTTTATGGAAAGAAAAGTGAAATATGATTACACATTTAAACTTGAATGTGTAAAATTAGTATTAGAGAAACATTATTCATGTTTATTAGTTTCAAAGC
>NZ_JAUYUD010000007.1 GCF_030692605.1 Lutibacter sp. | reverse complement strand
TGCCAAAACATTTGATGGATTTAAAACAAGAATACTTTCTAAATTAACCTCGTTGACAATTATTCAATACATTAACAAGTTTATTTTTGAGAGAAATATTAACAACTTAAAAATTAACATTGTCTAAATGCACAACGGGTTTAATATATATTCCGTTTATAATAAGTTCTATACTTTATTTTTCAATTTTCTTCATTGCATAAAATGAATATTATTTAACGCAACCAATTCAATTTCAATGAATCTAATACAAATAGAACAAAAACCATTAAAATGTATTTCCCAAATTATTTGAATAAGTATTGAAATATATTTGGATAATTAACATTTTTTTAGGATTTTTGGCATAATTAATTCAAATAATTATATAATGAAAACAAAGTTTAATGGTTTTTTAACGCTATTATTAGCGTTTATGGTGCAAATAACATTTGCACAGGAAAAAACTGTTACCGGTAAAGTATCTGATGTAAACGGATCCCTACCTGGTGTAACGGTTTTAATTAAAGGTACAAAAACTGGTACTCAAACTGATTTTGATGGTAATTATTCTATAAAAGCAACTTCTGGAGCTGTACTTCAGTTTAGTTTTGTTGGAATGAAAACTGTTGACAAAACTGTGGGTGCAGCCAACACAATTAATGTTACTATGCAAGAAGATGCACAAGCATTGGATGAAGTGGTTGTAACTGCTTTCGGTATTAAGAAAGAGAAAAAAGCACTTGGTTATGCGGTTTCTACAATTTCTTCAGATGCAATTGGAAGCAAACCAGAACAAGATGTAGCGAGAGCTCTTGTTGGTAAAGCGCCTGGTGTTGACATTACACAAACCAGTGGTGTTTCTGGATCAGGAACAAACATTATTATCCGTGGTTATACTTCTATCACTGGAAGTAATCAGCCATTATTTGTGGTAGATGGAATTCCTTTTAACACTGACACTAATTCTGATAGAGGATTTACAGGTGGAAATACTACTGCTTCTAGTCGTTTTTTAGATATTGATCCTTCAAGTATTAAGGAAATAAGTATTTTAAAAGGATTAAGTGCAACGGTATTATATGGAGATCGTGGACGTAATGGTGTTGTATTAATAACAACTAAGAGTGGTGATGCTGGAAACATTAATAAAAAAATGGAGATTTCAGTAACCCAATCACTTTTCTTTAACGAAGCTAATTTACCGGAGTACCAAAATTCGTATGGTAATGGTTTCCAAAATAGCTATTCAGCGGCATTTAGTAACTGGGGTCCTCATTTTGACACAAGAGGAACTGCTGGTGTTGCAGCTGATGGAACTATTCCACATCCTTACAGTAACGCTATTAACAATGCTGCATTCCCAGAATATATTGGGGCGCGTATTCCTTATCAAGCATTTTCAGGTATTGAAGATTTTTTTAGAGTTGGTAAAGTAATTTCAAATTCTGTAGGTATTTCTGGACGTGGCGATAAAGTGGCATATAACTTCAATTATGGTCATACTGATGATGAAGGGTTTACTCCTGGAAATAATTATAGAAGAAATGCTTTTAGTTTAGGTGGACAAGCAGAATTGGCAAACAATTTTACAATTAGTTCTACTTTTAACTTTACAGGCGTAGATAAAACTGCACCAGCATCTGCTGCAGGTTTTGGTAGTAACCCAACTGCTGGTACTGCTTCTCTATTTGCTAACATTTTGTACACTCCTCGAAATCTTGATTTAATGAACTTACCGTTTGAAAATCCAGTAACAGGTGCAAACGTATATTATAGAGGTGGTGGAGATATGCAAAATCCACGTTGGACTGTTAAAAACACAGCAGATTTAGAAATTGTTAATCGTTTCTTTACTAATACAGCCTTAAACTACAAGTTAAATGACTGGATGAATGTAAATTACTCTGTTGGTTTTGATACATATACGCAAAAACAACGTTACCAAATTAATCGTGGTGGACCTCAGGTTCCAGACGGAGTATTAGCTACATCATACCGTATCAACACAACTTGGGACCATACCGTTAGTTTAAATTTTAACAAAACTTTATCTGATAATTTAAACTTAGAAGGAGTATTTGGTGTTAATGCAAACCGTGAAACAAGAGATTTTACTTCAACTTCAAGTACCAATCAGTTTACATTTGGTTTATTTACACATCAAAACTTTGTTGACCATACTGCTTCTAGTAGTAAATATGAAGTTAATAAATTAGGGGCTTACAGTTCCTTAACTTTGGCATATAATAACTATATGTTCTTAAACTTACAAGGTAGAAATGATTGGGCATCAACTTTAGAAAAAAATAATAACTCATTATTCTATCCTTCTGTCAGTTTATCTGTTATTCCAACAGATATGATTGAAGGTTTAAAATCTGACAAAATTAATTATATGAAATTTAGAGTTGGTTACGGTACTTCAGCTGGTTTCCCAGATGCTTACCAAACCAGAGTTGGATTAGGTACAGGAACTAATTCATTTATCAATCCTATAAATGGGAATGTTATGAATGTTCACTCGGTATCTAACCAAGTAGGTAACTTAGATTTAAAACCTGAGTTAATTGAAGAAATAGAAGTTGGTTTTGAAGGAAAATTCTTTAGTAGTAGAGTTTCTGTAGACATCTCTTTATATGATAAAACATCTTCAGATTTAATTATAGATAGAAATTTAGATCCATCTACTGGATTTACATTTACAACTCAAAACGTTGCATCTATTAATAGTAGAGGTATCGAAATTGGTTTAAATCTAGTACCAGTTAAATTTGGTGATTTTACTTGGAATCTAAATGGTAATTTCAGTATCAACGAAAATATAGTTAAATCATTAGCAGAAGGCGTAGAAAAAATTCCAATTGCTGGATTTACAAACTTAGGTAACTTTGCAGAACCAGGACAGCCTTATGGTATTATGTATGGTAGCACTGTTGCTAGAGACGCTAATGGTAATAAAATAGTTGCCTCTACAGGATCTTATTTAGCTGCAACTGAAATTGGTGTTATTGGAAATCCAAACCCAGATTATAAATTAAACGGAAGTACTTCCCTTAATTATAAAGGGTTCTCTATTGGTGCGCAGGTTGATTATACTCATGGTGGAGATATGTACTCTACTACAACTGCAGCAACAATTTCAAGAGGTTTGTCTAAGGATACAGACTTTGACCGTAGTCAAACGATAATTTTAGAAGGTGTTTTACAAAACGGCCAACCTAATAACATTCAAATTAATGCTACACAGTTTGGATTTGAAATGAATGGGTTTTTTATTGATGAAGAAGCTGTACACGATGCTACTACTATACGTTTAAGAGAAATTTCACTTTCTTATGATGTACCAAAGAAAATTTTGGAAAAAACTCCTTTTGGATCGTTATCATTTTCTTTAATAGGTCAAAACCTATGGTACAAAGCTGTTAACTTTCCAAAATATGTAAACTTTGATCCAGAAATGTCAAGTTTAGGAGTTGGAAACGGTAAAGGTTTTGATTATCTAACTGGTCCTACCACTAAAAAGTATGGATTCAATATGAAGTTAACATTCTAATAATTAAAACAATTTAAAATGAAAATATTTAGAAATTTATTATTAATCTCAGCCCTCGTTTTTATGACGGCTTGTGAGACCACAGAATTAGAAATTCTGGATAATCCAAACAGCGTGTCAGCTGGTTTGATTGACCCTGACTTCCTTTTTCATAACGTACAATTAGGATTCAAAAATTTTATCTTTAATGCTAATGATTTTGGTAGTCAAACAACAAGGATGACTCATATGTACGGACCAACCTATGACAACGCATTTTCATCTTCAGCCATGAATACTGTTTGGAGTCAGGCTTATGCAACTGTTTTAGCTGATATTGAAGCATTATTACCTGTAGCACAACAAAAACAATTGTATGTTCATACTGCTGCTGCTAAACTTATAAAAGCTTATGTGTATGTTACTTTAGTAGACATGTTTGGTTCTGTACCTTATACAGAAGCTATTAAAGGATCTGAGAACTTTAATCCAAAAGCCGATGATGGTAAAGCAATTTACCAAGCAATGTTTAAACTTATTGATGAGGCTATTGTTGATTTAGGTAAAACAGCTTTAGCAAATCCTAAAAATGACTTGTTCTATAATGGAAATAAGAATAATTGGATTGCTATGGCAAATACGTTGAAAATTAAGATGTATAACACTGTAAGATTGGATGCATCATTCAATTCAGCAGCGGCGATTACAGCACTTTCTACTGCTAATATCATAGATACGCGTGCAGAGGATTTTGTGTTTAAATATGGTGCTAATAGAAGTAATCCAGATACACGTCATCCATTCTATACTCAACACTATGAAACTGAGAATGGCGATTATATGTCTAATTATTATTTATGGACTTTGGTAGCAGAGAAAGGATTTCAAGACCCAAGAGCTAAGTTTTATTTCTACCGTCAAGATATTGATGCATCTAATGAAGACTCATTTACGTTAGACTGTCCTGGCTTTACATATCCATCTCATTATGCAGCAAAAAAGAGTACCTATGTACCTACAATTGGAGTACCTTATTGTACTTTAGACTATAATTATCCTGGAAAACCTTATACTACTGCAATGGGTTATTGGGGTAGAGACCACGGTGATAACTCTGGTATTCCACCAGATGGAACAAAAAGAACTGTTTATGGACTTTATCCAGGTGGTGGTAAATATGATATTGGTGATGGAAAATCAACCAAAACTAGTGGTACTGTAGGTGCTAAAGGTGCAGGTTATACTCCACTTTTACTTTCATCTTATACTTATTTTATGTTAGCTGAAAACATATTAACTTCTAATCCTGCATTAGCAAGAACACATATTGATACAGGTATCCGTCGTTCATTTGAAACAGTAAACGCATTTGCTCCATTAGATGCAGCTGCTGTAGCTATTTCTGCAACTGCTATAACTAATTATATGAATTTTGTATTGGCTGCTTACGATTCTGCTTCGGCAACAGGTAAAAAAGAAATCTTAATGAAAGAATACTACATTACTCTTTGGGGATGTGGTATGGAAGCTTATAACAACTATAGAAGAACAGGATTACCTTCTAATATGCAACCTACAAGAGAAGCTATTTCAGGACCATTTTACAGATCATTCTTATACCCGAATGACTATGTAGTTTTAAACAATAATTCTACTCAAAAAACAAATACTACTCAAGTATTTTGGGATACGAATCCAGCTGGATTTATTAATTAGTAAATAATATATAAAATGAAAAATATAAAATACATATTCAGTTTACTTATTGTACTGGCCTTTTTTAGTGCTTGTACAGATGATGATAAGGTAACACCACTATTTTCAGAATTGCCAAATGGTGCTTATTTGACTACAACTATAGTATCTGGAACTATTAACTTTAATGATTTAGCATCTTCTAAATTTGAAGCTAATTTAGTTCCTACATACAATGCTGATAAAGCAAGTATTTCATCAGTTGATGTATTCGTAGGTTTTAAAGATAACACCACTGGAAACGGAACAACAGTTGTTGCAGAGAAACTATTAAAAACCATTGCGGGTACTCAATTTTCTTTAGGACAGCCAACTAAATTAATAGTTACTGCTACAGAAGCTATGGCTTCTTTAGCAATAACTCCAGCTCAAATGGATGGAAGTGATGCAATACTCGTGCGTTTACTATTAAAAATGTCTGACGGACAATTGTTTACAGCTAGTAATACATCTGCAAATGTTAAATCAGGTGTTTATAATTCACCATTTTCATGGACTGTTTCTTTAGTATGTCCTTCAGATTTAATTGCTAAATTTGATATTATGCAAACAAATTTTAAATTCAGAGGTGCACCAGAACCTGGTACTCTTAATTTAACAGGTGGAGAATTTAAAAGAGTTGATGGAGTAACTTATAGTATACTTCCAGGTGCAGACTTTGGATGGTGGAATTTCTTATATGGTGCAGGATCTGGTTATGCTACAGGAATTACTTTAAAAGAAGCTTGTGGTAAACTTACTTTATCTGGATCAGACCAATTTGGAGATACTTATAAAATATTACCTGGTACTGTTATTGTTGCAGGTAATAAATTAACCTATCAGTGGGATAACACTTGGGGAGAAGAAGGCACAGTAACTCTTACCCGTACAGATGGTAAACTTTGGCCAACTAATTTGAAATAAAATAGTTTAATTCAAAATATTAAATTTATTCAATTATTAAAAAAAACCGTCTCAATATTCTGTTTGAGATGGTTTTTTTATTTATGAGATTTTTTATTTTTTAAAAATCCAGACAAAATTTCCTTTAGGCTACAATTTTCTTTCTTAAATTGTGACCAAAAGCATTAATCCTAACTCTAATTCTACTTTTTAAAGTCCATTTTAAAAAAATAGTCTTAAAATTATTGTTATGTTTGAGTTGCACAAACATCGGTTCTACATCGGCAGTTAGTTGTTCGGGCTTTTGCGTCCCTTTTTGAATAAAAAGTAATTCTCTTGTTCTTTGTTGGTGTCTTTTAAAGTTGTTATCATTCAACGATTCTGATGGCTTTACCCTTAAAACAAAGACCTCGAAGATGCCATCCAAAAAAGTTTTTGGCTTGGTAGTGTTATACGGTTTATCTATAGCTTACTTGTGACGTTTCTTGACCTTGAAACATTGTGCATTTTTTGTCCCATAAGACACTCATAGTAATCTTCCTTTTTATTGTAATGAAGATTTCCTTTGGTAAAGGGATTATATTTTTTTTGATATATTTTGTATTGTTCTCTATCAAAAGTATTGTATTTTATATCGGCTGTGCGTTGTTTTTATTCAAGATAATCATAGTTTTTATCGCTTCCATAACCTGTATCTGCTGTTATGTTTTCTAGTGTATTTAAAGATTTTCTCTCCAATGGTTTGATCAATATTTTATAAATGAGGTTTTAACGTTTTGGTGTCTATTTGGTTTTGATGCTATTGATCCAAACAAAGTTGTACCGTCCAGCCAGTGCTTCTATTTTTGCGCCAACTTCATAGATTTGTTTTAAGGTAATAAATTCTTCTTTCCTACTCGCTTTAAGATGTTCTTAAAGCTATCTTTTAGTTTCCTGCTGTTAAATCAGTTATTGGTATTATAATTTACAATGGTCTCAACTAGCTTAACTACATAAAGTTGATGTTTTCATGTAGTGCAAGCTCTATTTTAGGTTAGAAATATACATCGGCTATATCCATATACAACCTCACTTTAAACTGTATCTTTGGATAATACTCACAATTGCCTTCTTTGCTAAAAGATTTTAGAATGGGCTGAATGTTCTGAAACTCAAACTGAATGTTTCTCTGGAATTAAATCAACAAATGAATATGGTAAAAATATTATTTGTTATTGATTGTAATGTTCGAGATTAACATTTTGCTATCAGTTTAGCAACAATTAAATACAATAAAATTCAAAGGAAGGCTCAAATAAAATGCATAAAAAAACCGTCTCAGTTGTGAGACGGCTTCTTTTAAAATTAGATTTAAAATTTAATAACCAGGATTTTGTGTTGCTAATTTATTATATAACAATTCATTTTGTGGAATTGGCCATATATATTCATTAGCATTAACCGAAACTGAAGGAACTCCTCCTTTAGCTGCAAAATCTTGACCAAGTCGCATAACATCTAAAGATCTAAAGCCTTCACCAAGAAATTCAATTCGTCTTTCTATAGCTATTTGATCTAATAAAGATTGAACACTTGCAAAAGATGCCACTGTAAAAGAAGTTGAAGCATCAGATCGTTGACGAACAGCATTTAAAAGGGCAACTGCTCTTGTGTCAATTGTATTACTACTTCTTACAGTAGCTTCAGAAAGATTTAAAAGAACCTCAGCATAACGAATAACTTGCATATACTCAACAGCTGATGAACCTCCTTGCCATTTAGTTTGTAAGTATGTTTTACCACCAACCACTCCTAGAAATGCTCTTCTAGAATCTGTTGATTTCCAACCGGTATTAGCTATAATACTAGTTGGTAATAAAGAATACTCACCATTATTACCATTTAAAGTTGACCAATAATAACCTAACCAGTTTTGAGTTCCAGGTGCATCTGAAGCAGAAAACGCAAAAGAAAATACATTTTCAGTTGTTTGTGCAGTTGGCGCAAAAGCAGCAGTTATAGCAGCCACTAAACTATTTGGACCTCCACTAGGTGCTGAAAATGGTGCAGCTGTGGAAACAATCTTGTTAGCTTGAGTTACTACACCAGGATAATCTCTTTTACTTAATAACACCCTTGTTTTTAATGCAATGGCTGTGTTTTTATGAGCTCTTGTGGTTCTATTATAAGTAGTAGTATATGTTAGTGGTAAATTGGTCTCTGCAAAATCCAAATCTAACATTATCTGATCATAAACTTGCCCTACCGTTGCTCTAATTATATCGCTATTTCCACTACTTGTTTCTGCATTAAGTCTTAGAGGAATCCCGAGTTTAGAACCATTACCATCCCAATATGGTCTAGCATATAAAGTCACTAAAGAATAATAAGTGAGAGCTCTTAAAAATCTGGCTTCAGCTAAATATTGGGTTTTTAAAGCGGCATCAATGGGCGATGTTTCCAATCCTTTAATTACAACATTACATCTATTGATTGCAAAGTATCCACTTTGCCAAAAATTGTTTACTTCAGATGTACTAGAAGCTACAGAAAAAAACCAAGTATTTGAATTAGTAACTTGGTTACTTTTTTCATTTAAGAATTCTTCACCTCTGATATCTTGATAAACATAATAACGACCGCCCATAAAGTTTCCTGCTTTTACTCCAGCATACATCCCAAGGACTTGTTGATCTACCCTAGCAGGAGTTTCAAAAGCATTTGCTTCAGAAATTCTCGTTTGGTTTACCGGTGATAGTGCATCATCATCACTACATGATGAAATTACCATTATAGTACTTAGTACAGTAAATAGTATTAATTTTTTTAATTTCATTTTTCTTATATTTTAAATTACAAACTTAGATTTAATCCAAATGAAACCGTTCTTGCTAATGGTGCAGAATTTCTATCAACACCAGCAGATGTACCTGAATTTCCATTGGATGAAATTTCTGGATCAAAACCAGAATAATTAGTAAATGTATAGGCATTTTGTACGCTCAAATTAAATCTGAAACTAGAAAGACCCAATTTTGTAACTAAATCCTCAGATAAACTATAGCCAAGTGCAATGTTTCTTATTTTTACAAAATCACCTTTTTCAACATTTTGAGAAGATGGCATAGAAGATCCGTTTGAAACATTATCACCAAAAACTATTCTTGGAATATCTGTTACGTCTCCTGCCTTTTGCCAACGAGTTAAAACTTCATTTGCGTTATTCCAAACTCTCATATCACGTAAACCAGCTTTAGTTCCGTTGTATACATAATTTCCTCCAGAAAAATAAACATTGACATCTAAATCAAATCCTTTATATTTAAATGAATTGGTAAAGCCCCCAAAGTATTTAGGTATAGAAGGCCCCATAATAACACCATCTGCTGACTGACTAGGAGCTCGAGTAACTGTTCCATCACTCACTTTAGTCCATCTATTTGCAACTGCAGCAGAATGATCGTATTGTACAGCTGTACCATCTTTATACAAGAATATTCTTCTTCCATTAGCAGGATTTACACCATCAGTTTTTACCACATAAAAACTACCAACAGACTCATTAACTCTAACAATATTAGCAGATTCTAAATTTGAAGAAGCTATTAAAATATCTGCTCCTGTTTCGTCTAATGCTGTTACTTTATTTTTTTGAGTTGTAAAGTTAAAACTGGTATTCCATTTAAAATTACCTTCTGTTAATATTTTAGCATTTAAAGTAGCTTCAATTCCTTTGTTATACATACTTCCAACGTTGGCAAGGATTGCATTTCCATTAGGAATTCCAGTTGAAGCAGCTTGTCTTACACTTAAAATTAAACCATCAACATCACTTTTATAATACCCAAACTCTCCTGTAAATCTATTATTTAAAAGACCAAAATCCAGACCAAAATCCATTTTTTTACTAGTCTCCCAAGTTAGATTTTTATTACCAGCTTGTGAATAAAACAGCGTACCATTAGTGCCATTTAAGCCAGCATCAAAAAAGCTACTTGCAGCATAACTTGAAATACCCTGATTGTTACCAACAGAACCATAACTTCCTCTAAATTTCATTAGATTGAAATTTTTACCAAAACTAGAGTCTTTAAAGAAATTTTCTTCCGATAGTACCCATCCTAAAGATGCACCATAAAAATTACCCCATTTATTACCTTCAGCAAAAGCAGAATATCCATCACGACGCGCATTAACAGAAAGATAATATTTATTATTGAAATCGTAATTGATACGTCCAAAATAAGATTCCAAATAATTTTCAACTAATAAATTTCCTGCCACAACAATGGTGCTAAAACCACCTTGGTATTCATTAAAAAATGGATCAGAAACACCTCTTCTAGAAGCTCCCCAAGAATTAATTTCAGAATATTGTCCTTCATTTCCAACTAAAGCACTTAAATTGTGTTTTTCAAATAAAGTTGTATTATAATTTAAAACATTTTGAATTGAAGATCTGGTATATCTATTCATGGTATTTGTTGCAGAACCAAGCGCTGATAAACCATCACCGTGCAATGCATCTAACCAATCCTTATTTTCAGTTACTAGATTATCAATTCCATAAAGTGTTTTAAAATTTAATCCTTTTGCTAATTGAAAATTAGCATAAAAATTAGACATTACATGGTCATTTTGTGCTGAAAAAGTATTCTTATCTAAAAGATATTTAGCATTTGCCCATTGTAAATTAGATTTATTATTACCTTTTCCAATTGTACCAGCAAGTAAGTTATAAGTTCCATCAGCATTAAAAGGACCCACGTTAGGTGCTTGTGCAAAAGCTAAACGAGCAGCTCCAGCAGAAGCAAATGAACTTCCATTAGCAGATCCGGTAGACAATCCATCAGTAATTGAGTTTGTATAACTAAATACAGCACCTAAACTTAACCAACTATTTAGTTTGTGGTCCATAGAAAATCTACTATTAATTCTTTTAAAATCATTATTAATAAACATTCCTTCTTGGTCTAAATGGCTTAATGATAAGTAATATTTTGTTGATTCAGTTGCGCCAGAAATATTAAGAGATTGTTCGTTTGCAAAACCATCTCTATAAGCATAATCATACCAATTAGTATCAACTAAATTACCCTCAGCATCTGTCATTGTATAAAAACCAACTGTTGTTCCATTTGGAGGTGTTCCAAAATTAGTTAACCCTTCATTCTTAATCATGGTAAAATTTTCTGCATTTAAAACTCCAATTAAATTATAAGGTGAAGTAACACTCATAGAAGTTTGGAAATTAACAGAAGTTTTTCCTTGTTTTCCTTTTTTGGTAGTAATTAAAATTACACCAGCGGCAGCTCTAGATCCATAAATTGCAGAAGCAGCAGCATCTTTAAGTACTTCTAAACTCTCAATATCGGAAGAATTAATACTCGATAAAGGATTATTTGCAGCATTACTCTGGTTTAAGTTATCACCATTCCAAGTTGGAACACCATCAATTACAATTAATGGATAAGAACTTAAAGAGATTGAACTTACCCCTCTTACACGAATAACAGCTTGATTACCCAAAACCCCATTAGGAGATGAGACATTTACACCTGATGCGGCACCAGATAATGCTTGATCAAAACTTTGTACACGTGTAGCGCTTAATTTTTCACCACTCACAGTTGAAATAGCACCAGTTACTTCGCGTCTTTTTTGCGTTCCGTAACCTACTACAACAACCTCTTCCAATGCTTGAGAATCTTCTTGCATTGAAACATTAATTGTGTTGGCTGTACCCACAGATCTGTCAACAGATTTCATACCGACAAAACTGAAAACTAATACATCTCCAACGTTAGCAGATAATGAATAATTACCATCAAAATCTGATTGTGTTCCTTTTGTGGTTCCTTTAACAACCACGCTCACTCCTGGTAATGCACCACTTGCATCGCTAACTTTACCAGAAATTACTTTTGTTTGAGCAAACGTTATGTTCATTCCAAATAGAAGAACAATTGCAGTAAGCCAAAAAGTAAATTTTCTCATACTTTAATAAATTAGTTAAATAATAAATTTAATGTTCCATTTAGCTATAAAATAAAACAAAATATTGCATAAATACTGACTTCATTTAAATTCTATAGATTCGATAAATATACATTTTATTTTAATTCAAAAAACCGTACTATTTCACTTATTTAAAGTATTTTTTTACCCTAGTCTAAATTCTTTTTTAGCATAAAACCACTCATTATAAATTGAGTCTTGTTTCATTTAATTTGGTATTGATTATATAAAAATGATTAATACCTTTGCTTCATGGAAAACGAAGTTTCAAAAATGTTTGGAATTAGAGCCGTTATAGAGGCTATTAATTCAGGAAAAACCATTAGTAAGGTTTTTTTACAAAAAGACTTAAGTGGTCATTTATTCTCAGAATTAAACTCACTTATTAAAGAACATAATATTGCTACAAGCTATGTTCCTGTTGAAAAATTAAATAGATTATCTAAAAATGGAAATCATCAAGGGGTTGTTGCACAAACATCTGCTATTGATTTTATGGATTTAGATGATTTAATTACCACTATTTTAGAGAATGAAACTACTCCTTTATTTCTACTATTAGATAAAATTTCTGATGTTCGAAATTTTGGTGCTATTATTAGAACGGCTGAATGTACCGGTGTTGATGGAATTATAATTCAAAAACAAGGAAACGCACCAATTAGTGCCGATACTATAAAAACTTCTGCCGGAGCTGCTTTTAAAATACCTATATGTAAAGTCGATCATTTAAAGGATGCTATTTTTCAGTTTCAAGGTGCTGACATCCAAATTGTGGCCGCTACCGAAAAAACAGATACTTTGATTTATGATGTCGATCTAACCTTGCCTACAGCCTTAATAATGGGCTCTGAAGATAGAGGAATCAACCCTTCTATTTTAAAAATAGTAGACCATAAAGCTAAATTGCCTTTATTAGGTGAAATAGCATCGTTAAACGTTTCTGTAGCTTGTGGTGCTTTTTTATATGAAGTTACAAGACAGCGGTTGAAAAGTCCCTCAACCCCCAAAGGGGGAATTACTTCTTGAAAAGGATAATGGTAAAAGGGTGAAATGTGAAATGTGAAATGTGAAAGTTCCAAACTTTCGAAAAATACCATATTAAACTAAAGAGAATTTAGGAGTTATTTTTGGATGTTTCTCTGACAATTAATCTGAGCTTTTTAATTTTCATTTGCTATATCATTTTCATCTTCTGTTGGTGGTATAAAATTTCCTTCATCATCAAATAAATTATCAAATTCCTCATTTTTTGAATATTCAAAATTTTCTGGTTGTGGTCCACTTTTTTTAACAAAAAAAGCCATAGCTAAACCTACTAAGAATCCAGATAAATGACCTTCCCATGAAATATGTTCTTCCGTTGGAAAAATATACCAAATCATACTGCCATATAAAAAAACAACTATCAACGAAAGTGCTATTAAACGATAATATTTTCTTATAATTCCGCTAAAAAAAATAAAACTTACTAAAAAATAGATAACTCCGCTTGCCCCAATATGATAAGAGTCCCTTGCAATTAACCAAGTTATAAAACCTGTTAATAAGGTTCCAATTACAATAACTTTAAACGCAATTTTATGATAGAAATAAAACATACCACCCAACATAACAAACAATGGCATAGAATTATTAAACAAATGCTTTATATTGCTATGAATAAACGGTGAAAACAGAATACCTCTAAGACCTATGATTGTTCTAGGATATACTCCAAATTTATTAAAATTAAAACCTCCATAGATTTCAATAAAATAGATAAACCAAATCGTAATTATTGTTACTATTGGGATAAAAAAAGTACTCCTTTTAAATCTAAATTGATTTTCGTGCATTGAATTAATTTACGCTATGAATATACTAATTTTTTAAAATATTACTGAACATTTTAAAATAATGATTCCGTTTGTTTAGTGTTAGGAATAGCAATCCTTCGACTTGACTCAGAATAAACTTACCTTTTTATTTTTCACTTAAAAAGATTTAATGAATAATCCGCACACAAATGTAATGTAGCGTAATGCCCAAAACATTTTAATTCTTATTTTTACAGTATGAATGAACCATTGGCAGAACGAATTCGCCCAAAAAACTTGGATGATTATATTAGTCAACAACATTTAGTTGGTGAACATGGTGCGTTAACACAGCATATTAAAAGAGGAATTATTCCTAGTTTAATTTTTTGGGGACCACCTGGTATTGGAAAAACTACATTAGCTTTTATTATTGCCAAAGAATCTCAACGCCCTTTTTATACCCTAAGTGCCATTAGTTCTGGTGTTAAAGATATTAGAGACATTATTGATAAAGCGAAACAAAGTGGTGGTCTATTTACAACTAAAAACCCAATTTTATTTATTGATGAAATTCACAGATTTAGCAAATCTCAACAAGATTCTTTACTTGCCGCTGTAGAAAAAGGTTGGATTACCTTAATTGGTGCTACCACAGAAAACCCCAGTTTTGAAGTAATTCCTGCACTTCTTTCGCGATGTCAAGTATATATTCTAAATTCTTTTGATAAAAGAGATTTGGAAAATTTATTAGAAAGAGCTTTACAAACAGATGTTCTAATTTCGAAAAAAAATATCACCATTAAAGAATCGGAAGCACTGATGAGAGTTTCAGGAGGCGATGCACGTAAACTTTTAAATATTTTTGAATTGGTGGTGAATTCTGAAGATGAGCCAATAATTGTTACCAACGAATTAGTGCTTTCAAAAATTCAAAAAAATACTGTCTTATACGATAAAACTGGCGAACAACATTACGACATAGTCTCTGCTTTCATAAAATCTATTAGAGGTAGCGATCCAAATGCTGCAGTTTATTGGTTGGCACGGATGATTGAAGGTGGCGAAGACGCAAAATTTATTGCCCGCCGATTGTTAATTTTAGCTTCGGAAGATATTGGTAATGCAAACCCAACTGCATTAATTTTAGCCAATAGTACATTTCAGGCTGTTACAACTATTGGTTTTCCTGAGAGTAGAATTATATTGAGTCAATGTGCCATTTATTTGGCAACTTCACCTAAAAGTAATTCGAGCTATGAAGCCATCAAAAACGCACAACAGTTAGTTAAACAAACTGGAGATTTGAGTGTTCCGTTACATTTAAGAAATGCCCCTACAAAATTAATGAAGGAGTTAGATTATGGTAAAAATTACAAATACGCTCACAGTTTTGATTCAAATTTTGTTGATCAAGAATTTTTGCCTGAAGAAATTTCTAACACCAAATTATATGACCCTGGTTTAAATAATAGAGAGCAAGTTTTAAGAAATTATTTAAAAGATTTATGGAAAGATAAGTACAACTACTAATTTTTTCGTTTATAAACTGTCACATTTCCATTGTTTTGGTCTACCCTTAAATTACCTTCTACATCTAACTCAACTAATTTAGGTTGTTTAAAAGCTGCCCATTTAATTATAAAGATTTTCGGTTTTGAGGTGGTAAAAATCTGGGCAATTTCTAAATGTTCATCACCAACAACTACTATATATTCTGACTCATTTTTTTTTATTGTACCCACTCCATAATTTCCAAAGTCATAATTTCCGACTAGCCCATTTTCAGAAGGTTTAACCGCTAAAACTTCGATTGGTTCTTCAATTGGTTTACTCATTATTTTAATTTTAGGTTCTTTTTTAATTTGAACCTCTTCAACTTCTTTTATTTCTACATTAGGTGTAACAATAACCTCTTTCATTTCTTTTTTAACAACGCCCATACTGGTTACATTTGCAGCAGTATTATATTTATAATTCAAGTTTTCCAATTCTGTAAATGCATTTCGAATGGCTTCTTGATACCCTTTTTTATAATCTTTCTCCTTCGAACTTCCTTCAGCAGTGGATAAAACAATAGTATTATAACAATCTAATAAATCGATTTTAACCTTGGTTGTAAACATACTTGAATTATCTACTATTAGTGTTTTTAACGCCAAACACCCATTATTTGCTACCTCTTGTGGTAAAGAGTCATCACTAAAAAACACAGTATACCCAGCCTTATTAAATAAAAATTTTGTGAGAGAATTTAATTGATATTGATCATCCAATTTTTGAAACTCAAACCTTTTTGGAACTAGAATATATTTGTAATTATTTAGTTGTTGTTGCCCAAAATTAAGGGTAGTGTAAAATATAAGTAAAAAGGTAATTATAACTGATTTGCTCATTGCTGTTTTTATTGAAAGTTAAATATACTAATTTTTATTTGTAATAATAATATTGGCTCCTACTTGTAATCCAAAACTTTTAGCATCATACACGTTTTTTAGACTAAGTAAATTATCTGCAACAATATATGCATTAATAATTCCCAGTTTTGCCGATATTCCAAATCCAATATTCGAAAATGAAAATGGATCGACTGTATATGTGAATTTTGAGTGAAGGTTTTTCGCAATTCTTTTTTCAAAAAATAAAGTTGCTGCTATGAATGTATGAACTGAGCTAACTCTTGAAAATAAATGCAATCCAACATGGTTTTTAAAATTTGCCTCTTGTGTCAGATACCTACAATCGTTATCGCGCTCACCAAACCCATAACTTATAGCTCCATTCAATTTTAGCGGTTTAAATGAAATATACTTTTCATTTATGGTGTCAAGTATAACATTTTCCTCAAAATCATCTTGTAAATTTCCCCAGTAATCTTCTGGGTTGTTCTGATCAAAAAGAAGGTTTAAACCTTCTACTGAATAATTCCCTTTTATGGAATACGATTCCACATTTTTTGTATGATAAACAAAACCAACATCTTGGATACTACCACTAATGGTAACATTTTTATCTAAATGATGTGTAAATCCAAAGTCAAAACCAACACCTAAACTTCCTCCGAATAACATATTTTTTTGAATATATTTTGCATTAAAATCTTCATTTTCATCTAACATTATTCCAGAAGATTGAACCAAAGCATCTACTTGATTTAGTTGATGTTTATAAGTGTTATTTGTCCCAAAGGTTGTAACTAAATTTCCTGCATTTTGTTTAGTTGAAATATGAAATGCACTTGAATATAATTTTGCTCGAACACCAAATATCCATCTATCATTAAATTTTCGAGAAAGACCAGCATGAAATACTCCTTGAAGTTCTCCACTTCCTGATAATTTATTAATTCTATAGGCTCTATTTAAAACCGTATTTCCTTCATAAAACAAGTCGACCAAATCTTTTGGAATTTTCAAAAGCATATCAAACTCCTCATAAAATCCAAATGATAAAAAGTCTGAATTTGGTAATCTGAATCCTACATTTACAATTTCTAGTTGCTGATTAATAGAAACAAATTCTGTTTTATCTAATGATGCAATTGTTCTTTGAATTTTTTGGTTGATATTAATTCCATCATCGGCAAACAAATCATACGCAGAAAACCCTGTAAAACCACCAATAAAAGAAATTTGAGAAGTAAATGGAATACCCACATGGACATCATGGGAAACTTCTGCTCCTGGATTTATTAGTAAGGTTTGAGGTAATTCGGCAAAATTATATAAAATTTGCTTATTTTGAGATAAAAGCAAAGAACAGTTTATTAAAAGAATCCATAAAACTTTCTTCATACTTTTTTATAGTTAAAATATAAAGTTGCTGATGATTTAATATTCAAATTATAAGTATCCGTTGCTTTAATAATTTCACCTGTTGTACTAGGTTGCAGTACCATACTAAAACCGAAATAAATAGTGCTATAAATTACACTAATATCTTCTTTGGGAACTGTAATTACAGTGTTTTTAGTGTTTGAATTTGAAGGAATTACAATGTTTGGTTTTAAAATATAAATAGGCTGCATGTTTTCATCATAAAAAATTACTTGAAGGGTAAATTGCCTATTAAATGTGTTTTTAGTTACTATATTAAATTCTATTTTTTCTAAATAATCCTTCATTCCCTCTTTTACGGATGCCACAACAACATCAGATTGTAAATGAATTTCTTGATTTGAAGTATTTAAAAAATCAGATGCGTAAAAATCTAAGTAAAACAGCGTTGATATAAAAGAAGTGTGAATATCAATATCATCCACCTGATTGAAATCCACATCTTTAGTGCAACTTAATGTACTAACCAACATACAGAAAGCTATTGAAATTTTAATTAATTTCATTTTCAACATCATACCTTTTTTATAAATAATTCTTAATGGCTAACAAGTTAGTTACTGACTTAATATTTGAAGAAACAGCATCTCCATTTGCATTAAAAAAAATAACATCTAGTCCAACATTTTTTGCTCCCATTATATCAGCCTCCCAATTATCTCCAATCATAATAGATTGAGATGCTTTTGTTTCAGCTAGTTCCAATGCATAATTAAAAATTAATGGGTTTGGTTTTTTAACACCAGCCGCTTCCGAGGTAATTATTTGTTCGAAATACTTGTTTAAGCCCGATTTGTTAATTTTTTCATATTGCACTTCATTAAAACCATTGGTTATAATATGAAGTTTATACTTTAAAAACAAATAATCCAATAATTCTAAAGTGCCTTCAAATAAATAATTATTATTTGGTAAAACATCTATATAATCGTGTGCTAACTCGTGTATTAAAGAATCCTTTGCATTGAAATTTATAATTTTAAAAGTGTCTTTTAGCCTACCGTAGCGCAATTCTTCCTTTGAAATTAGCTCATCACGATACAATTTCCAATAATCTTGATTAATAGTTCTATAATAGTTTAAGAATTTTTCTAAACTAACTTTCACTTTATGTTTATCAAATATGGTTTCGAATGCCATATCTGAATTTGTTTCAAAATCCCATAGTGTATGGTCTAAATCGAAAAAAACGTGTTGTATCTTCATATTTGCAAATGTACTACTAATCTAAATTATTGATTTTAAGTAACCCTTTTTTTTCTGGGAAATTTATACTATTATCAATCTATCACTGCTTTTTTGTACACTTCTGTCCACCCTTCCCATTCCTTATATTCACTCAAAGTTTCATTATGAAATAGGCTAATAAAAGTCCCATTTACTTTTTTAACTTCCTCTTTTAATTCTAAAATTTTAGCTAAACTTTCTTCTTTTGATAAATTCATATGATCTTTTAACATGAAATCCATGACAACAAATGGAAACACCCTTAAAGGTGTTTGAATTTCATAATTTAGGTCGTAAAAATAAAAAGGAGTACAAGTACTTGCTCTAAAACCGGCCAAATTTGCATAACCCATTGAATAATCTTCCTTTATATCTGCATCAATTAAATGTTGATACGTTTCTGGAATTTTTAATCTTAAATAATGTTGTCTAGAAAATGTAACATCATTATTAATAATACCTTCTAGTCTCAGTTTTTCTTTTTTAAATTTATCATAATTCAAATAAGAATAATATGAAGGGTGCAAACCAACTTTGGTATAATCGGCTAAATATTTTATTAAAGATCTAAACTTCATATTCTCATAAGAAAGGTTTCTATCGAAAGAAGTATAGCTCCCTATTAATATAAAGAATAAGGTATTGACATTATGTTCTTCCTTAATTTTTAATATTTCTTCATACGTGTCAAATGGGTCTTTATCAAAATTCAATATTACTTTAATTCTTTTCCAAATGTTTGCGGTATTGAACTGAAAAATATCGTTTGCAAAACCACCTAAAGAACGAACGAATCCTTTATTTTTATAGGCATATGCGTTGTCAATATCAATGGTAGCAATACTAATAAATTCTCTTTCTTGAATTGGATAATTTGGAAATTTTCTCTTAAATAAGTCCAATAATTTATAAGCCCAAATATCTATTAAAGGTTTCTCTAAAAACCCATTTTTATAAGCAAGGCTCTCTGATACTGGATATCTATCGTGAAAATCTCTTATGTGCGGCAAATACTCCTCATACCTACTTATTAAGTAAAACCCAGCCGCAAAAATATCAAATGGAATGTTTGAAGGTTCCTTCATAGGAAAAAAACAATGTGTTTCATCCCAATTTAAAACTTGAATTTCAATGTCATTTACGCCTTGTTCCAATAATAAATTATGACTTTTCAAAAAAAACTCTAACCCTAAAGGTGCTTTTGCATAGGTCATTTTTGGGCCGTTATGAGCCACAAATTCATCAACTACATTAGTAAATTTTATTGGTATTTGTAAAATTCTAACAAAATAATGCTTAAAAATATAATTAATTCTAGGTGTAATT
Source organism: Lutibacter sp. (assembly GCF_030692605.1). Classification (GTDB taxonomy): domain Bacteria; phylum Bacteroidota; class Bacteroidia; order Flavobacteriales; family Flavobacteriaceae; genus Lutibacter. The sequence continues at coordinate 24,176 of NZ_JAUYUD010000007.1, read as the reverse complement.
TTTGGTGTATATACTAAAAGCATTGTATGTTATTGTAACTATTTAAATTAAGTTTTCGTCTGCAAAGCTAAAATAATCATTTTCGGTAATAATTATGTGATCTAAAACTTTAATATCAACTATTTCCCCTGCATTTTTTAATTTTTTAGTAATGTCTTTATCAGCAACGCTTGGAGTTAATTTTCCAGATGGGTGATTATGACATAAAATAAGTGCCGTTGCAGATAGTTCAAGCGCTTTTTTAAAAACCAATCTTACATCTACCAAAGTACCAGTTAATCCACCTATACTCAACTGAAATTTATGCAAAATTTTATTTGAATTATTTAGAAATACAACCCAAAATTCTTCATGATGCAACTCCCCTATAATAGGTTGCATCGTATTAAACACATCTTTACTGCTTGTTATTTTAGGCAATGCCACTGCTTCTTCTAATCTTCGTCTTCGCCCTAATTCCAAAGCCGTAATAATAGAAATTGCTTTAGCCTCACCAATCCCTTTAAATTTTACTAGATCTGTAACAGACAATTTTCCAAGTTTATTTAAATTATTATCTATTGAAGTTAAAATTCGTTTTGACAAATTCACGGCACTTTCTCCCGCACTTCCAGAACCAATTAAAATGGCTATTAATTCGGCATCTGATAAAGACGATTTTCCTTTCAATACCAATTTTTCTCTTGGCCTATCGTCTTCGGCCCATGATTTTATGGTCAAACTTTTTAATGGATAATTCATAGTCATTTTTTTTCAAATATATGAATTCTTGAACGTTCAATAAAAAATGAATAAAACATTAGAATCTTAAAGAAATATTCAACATAAATTTTTATTTTCGAAGTTCTATATTTCATATTTAATTTATCAGGATGCAAACTATTAAAATAGCTGAAGATTTTACAATTTCAAGATTAATTCACGGACATTGGCGTTTAAATGACTGGAATTTATCGACTCAAGAATTAATCACACTAATAGAAAGAACTTTCGAATTAGGTATAACTACCATAGACCACGCAGATATATACGGAAATTACACGTGTGAAGCTCTTTTTGGAAATGCTTTAAATTTAAATAAAGGGGTACGAACTAAGCTTCAATTAATTACAAAGTGTGGTATAAAATTGAATTCAAATAAATATCCTGACAGGAAAGTAAAAATTTACGATTATAGTTATCAGCACATTGTTTCATCTGTTGAAAATTCTTTAAAAAATCTGCAAACAGATTATATCGATTTACTTTTATTACATAGACCTTCTCCATTTTTTAACAATGAAGAAGTTGCAAAAGCATTTACGCATCTTAAAAAAGAAGGTAAAGTTCTCCATTTTGGAGTGTCTAATTTTTCAGCTCAGCAATTCAGCACTTTAAATTTTTTTATCGAAAATCCTCTTGTTACCAATCAAATTGAAATTTCTCCTTATTCATTAGAACATTTTGAAAACGGAATGCTCGATTTTCTTCAAAAAGAAAAAATAAATCCTATGGCTTGGTCTCCATTGGCAGGAGGAAATTTATTGAACCCAACTGATATAAAAGGAATTAGAATTAAAAAAGTGTTAGAAGAAATTAGGCTGGAAATAAATGCACCTTGCATAACTTCGGTAATATATTGCTGGTTATTAATGCACCCTTCAAAAATGGCACCAATAATAGGAACAGGTAATATAAATAGGATAAAACTTGCCTCTGAATCGTTACTCCTAAAAATGACTTTAGAGCAGTGGTTTCAAATTTATATTGCATCTTTAGGAAAAGACCTTCCATAATTAATAGCACTTCATAAAAAAAAGAATTGAGTAAAAAATAATAAATACCTTTGCAACTAATATTTACACTATGAAAATTATAATTGTTGGTGCTGGAGATGTTGGCTTTCATTTAGCAAAGCTACTTTCATATGAATCTCAAGATATTTATTTAATTGACTTAGACGCAGAAAAGCTTGAATATGCAGGTAACCACATTGATGTAATTACAAAACGGGGAGATGCTACTTCAATTAAACTTTTAAAGGAAGTTAATGTAGATAAAGCTGATATTTTCTTAGCTGTTACCGAATCACAAAACACCAATTTTACTATTTCAGTGATTGCAAAAAAACTGGGTGCAAAAAAAACAATTGCCCGAATTTCAAACCACGAATTATCTCAAAATACTGAAATTGATTTTGCTGAAATTGGCATTGATTATATGATTTCCCCTGGTGAATTAGCTGCCGATGAAATTAAAATGCTATTGCATCAATCTGCTTTTAATGACACTATTGAGTTTGAAAATGGCACCCTAAATATTTTAGGAAGTAAATTGGAATACGACTCTCCATTAATTAATTTAACAGTTCAAGAGGCTAAAGAAAAATTTAGTGAAGTAGAATTTATTACCATTGCAATAAAACCAGAAAAAAGTAATATAACTATTATCCCACGAGGAGATACAAAGTATAGTGCAAACGACCAAATTTATTTTTCTACTCCTAAAAGCAGTATTAAAAAATTGTATAAATTAATGGGTAAAACTGAATTTGGCGTAAAAGATGTAATGATTTTAGGCGCAAGTAAAATTGGTGTTAAAGCTGCAAGAAATTTATGCGATAGTAATTTTAATATAAAATTAATTGAATTAGATAAAGAGCGAGCGAAAGATGTGGCTGAAAAAATACCAAAAGCATTAGTTATTAAGGGAGATGGCAGAAATGTTGAATTATTAGAAGAAGAAAATATTTCTCAAATGGATGCTTTTATTGCCGTAACAGGAAATTCTGAAACCAATATAATGTCTTGTTTGGTTGCCAAATCTAAAGGCGTTAAAAAAACCATTGCTTTGGTTGAAAATATGGACTATATAAATATTAGTCAAACTATTGGAATTGATACTTTAATAAACAAAAAATTATTAGCTGCAAGTGCCATTTTTAAACACGTCAGAAAAGGGGAAGTATTAAAACTGGCTAACCTACATAATGTAGATGCTGAAGTATTAGAATTTAGAGTAAAACCAAATTCTCCAGTAACAAAAAATTTGGTTAAAAATATCCAACTTACTAAAAAAGCAGTTTTTGGTGGTGTCATAAGGGATGGTAAAGCATTAATGACTTTTGGTGATTTTCAAATACTGGAAGGCGATAAGGCTGTGGTGTTTTGTTTGCCAGAAGCCATTCATTTAGTTGAAAAATTATTCAACTAATTATGAAAAATCTTAATTATAGAATAATCATAAGTTTTTTAGGATTAACAGCAATCTTGAATGGCTTTTTTATGCTTTTAGCCGTTCCTTTTAGCTTGTATTACAGGGAGCCTGAAGGTTGGGGAATTTTAAAAGGTGGGATTATAACTATATTTTTTGGCTTTTTCCTTTGGTTTTTCAACAGAAAGGCATCCAAAACTTTACACAAAAAAGAGGGCTATTTAATAGTTACTTTTGGTTGGCTCGTACTTTCATTTACAGGAACTTTACCCTACATTTTTACAGATACTATTCCTTATTTTACCAATGCGTTTTTCGAAACAATGTCGGGATATTCAACAACTGGTTCCTCTATTTTAAATGACATTGAATCGATGCCAAAAGGTATTTTATTTTGGCGAAGTGCAACACATTGGATAGGCGGTATGGGTATTATTGTACTTGCAGTTGCAATTCTTCCTCTTCTTGGTATTGGAGGAATGCAATTATTTATGGCAGAAGCTCCAGGACCATCAGCAGATAAAATGCATCCACGAATTACTGAAACTGCAAAAAGACTTTGGCTAATTTATTTTGCACTAACAATGGCCGAATTTTTACTTTTAAAAATTGCTGGAATGACCTGGTTTGATGCCATTAACCACTCAATGGCAACAATGAGTACTGGTGGTTTTTCTACCAAAAATTCAAGTGTGGCCTATTGGGATCACGCTCCCTTAATTCAGTATATTATCACAATTTTTATGTTCATAGCGGGAACAAATTTTGTATTGACATATTTTGCAATGAAAGGAAAAATATCAAAAGTATTTAATAGTGAAGAATTTAAATATTACTTTTTTGGAGTATTAGGTTTAACCTTATTAATGACATTTTTAATAATTAATTTTCAAGATCAGAGCCTAGTTTCAACTATTGCTCATCTTAAAAATTATGGTGAAACAGAAAGTGCTTTTAGGCATGCCGCATTTTCAGTGGTTTCGATAATTACAACTACCGGTTTTGTATCTGCCGATTTTACAACGTGGAGTTCTTTCGCAACCATGATTATGTTTTCACTATTTTTTATTGGTGGTTCTGCTGGTTCAACGAGTGGAGGTGTAAAAATTGTACGCCATATAATTATGATAAAAAGTAGCTTTTACGAATTTAAAAGATTACTTCATCCAAATGCAATAATTCCTGTTAGATACGACGGTGGAAGTGTTCCAAAATCTATTGTTTTTAATATCTTATCTTTTTTTGTGTTATACATGGGAATTTTTATAATGAGCTCGGTTGCACTTTCTTTTGCAGGACTCGATTTTAACTCAGCCATGGGTGCAGCGGCATCTTCATTAGGAAACATTGGTCCAGCAATAGGGTCGGTGAGTCCTATTAATAATTTTTCGCATTTATCGGATATCGCAAAATGGATTTGTGCCTTTTTAATGTTAATTGGAAGATTAGAATTGTTTACTGTTTTAATTTTATTGACACCTTTCTTTTGGAGGAATAATTAATAAAATATTAAATCAGTTCTTTCAATTTATTAAAATCTAATCCACCATAATTCCCAGAACTCATTAAAAGCAATACCGCATTGTTTAACTTTTGATTAAATAAAAATTCTTGAAATTCTATAGGATTGGTGAAAACAATCAAGTCGTCTCGTTCAAAGGCACTTTTTATTTGTTCCGATGTAACTTTTTCAAGTTTCTTAATTTCAACCGCATCTGGTGAGTAAAATACAACGGCTTTATCTGCTTTATTTAAGGTTCCTTTATATTCTTTTAAAAAATCTGCATTTAAACTGCTGTATGTATGTAATTCTAAACAAGCAATTAAATATCTTTCTGGAAATTGATTTTTAACAGCTTTGGTCGTAGCTTCTACTTTACTTGGGGAATGAGCAAAATCTTTAAAAATAGTTACCGTTTTATTTTCGGCAATTTTCTCTAATCGCTTATTGGCTCCTTTAAAACTTGAAATTGCTTCGTAAAAATCTTCCTCCATAATTCCCATATGTTGACAAATCCATTTAGCTCCTGCCAAATTTTGTAAATTATGTTTACCGAAAACTTCTAGTGGTAATTCTCCATAACTGGTGTCAATAATGGTAATTCCGTCTTTAATTTTAAATTTAGGTGTATGATAAGGATACTTTTTAATAGCATTTTGAGTTTGTTCAACTACTCTTTTAACTTCATCGTCTTCTTCATTGTAAACAATACTTCCACCTTTAGTAATAGCATCGACAAAAATTGAAAACTGCTCTACATAAAATTCATATGTTGGGAACACATTAATATGATCCCAGGCAATACCGCTAATTAAAGCAATATTAGGTTGATATAAGTGAAATTTAGGTCTTCTATCTATTGGGCTAGACAAATACTCATCTCCTTCTAAAACAATAAACTCATTTTCTTCAGTAAGATGAACCATTGTTTCAAAACCATCCAATTGCGCACCCACCATATAATCTACTTCAACATTATGATATTTCATCACGTGCAATATCATAGAAGTTATTGTAGTTTTTCCATGAGAACCGCCAATAACAACTCTAGTTTTGTTTTTTGATTGTTCGTACAAAAACTCAGGGTATGAATAAATTTTCAGTCCTAATTGCCTCGCTTTTAATAACTCAGGATTATCAGCTTTTGCGTGCATTCCTAAAATTATAGCATCAATCACTGAAGTAATTTTTTCAGGAAACCAACCCATTTCATTTGGCAATATACCATTCTTTTCGAGTCGGGATTTAGAAGGTTCAAAAATCACATCGTCACTTCCTGTAATTTCATATCCTTTTTTAAGTAATGCCAATGCTAAATTGTGCATTGCACTCCCTCCAATAGCAATAAAATGTAAATTCATTTACTAAATATTTATAAATTCAAATATAAGTAAACAATTAAAAAGAATAAAAACATATAATAAATACTTCTAATGACACACATTAAAAACTTAATTAATTAAATATCTAACGTTTTTTTATAAACAAACGGTAATTTATTATTATATTTATACTTATAAGTAAAAAATCAAGCTGAAAAAATCAATTAATCAAACTTAAAATTCTATGAAAAAAGGGGAATTTTCGTTGTTTAGTATATTTTTATATTTAACATGTACTTTTTTAATTTCTCAATCAACTTTTTCACAATGTCTAAACCCATCTCCCACTGGTAGCGCATCGCAAATATTTTGTAAAAGTGATAATAAAAAAATAGCAGATTTAGTAGTCTCAGGTGGCACTATTTTATGGTTTGATGCTGCGTCAGGAGGTAATCAATTAAGCACTTCTACCCTATTAATTGATGATAAAATATATTATGCTGATAATGTAACTAGCGGAGGTTGTAGTATAACTCGATTAGCAATTACAGTTACTATTTATGGTCATTTACCAACAGGTGTAGATATTTTTGTTGGAAAATGCGCTAAAGATAAACCTATTGTTGCTTCTTTATCAGCCACAGGTTCTAATATCGAATGGTACAGTGCTCAAGTTGGAGGTGTTTTATATGCTAGCTCCGAACCTTTAGTTAATGGCAAAACTTATTGGGTTCAACAAACTGAAAATGGATGCACAAGTAGTAGGTTTCCAACAACAGTTACAATTGTTGATCCTCCTCCACCAATTGTTGCCCCAATTCAATCTTTTTGTGGTCCACCATTTCCAACAGTAATGAATTTACATGCTACTGGTATAAGTATTTTGTGGTATGATAGTGAAGATTCCTTAGATTCTTTAGATCCAAGCCTTCCTTTAGAAAATGGGAAACAATATTGGGCTTCTCAAAATTCTTTTCCTTGCGAAAGTACCACTAGGGCCGCTACTACAGTTTATATTGATTCAATTCCGGATGCAGGATTAAACAGTTCATATACCGTATGTGAAGTAAATTTAGCTACTGTAAACTTATTTGATTTACTTGGAGGAACTCCAGATATTGATGGAATTTGGTCAGGACCAAGTATTTTATCAGGAGGATATTTGGGAACATATGATCCAACAGTAAATATCCCCGGTACTTATTTATATACGGTATCTAGTAACTTAAATATTTGCCCAGATGCTTCTGCAAGTATTACCATAACAATTATTATTACACTCCCCCCAACAATTAATCAGACTAATCAGATTTTTTGTGAAGTAGACAATCCAAAAGTGGGAGATTTAAGTGGCTCTGGTTCAGCAATTCAATGGTATGATACGGCAACATCAAATGTTCCATTAAATTCTAACGAATTATTAGTACATGGTCAAGATTATTGGGCAACTCAAACTGATGCTACAACGGGATGTGAAAGTGCTCTAAGAATAGTTGTAACTGTTACAATTATAATCATCCAGCCACCAACTACTACCCAAACTAATCAGGTTTTTTGTGAAGTAGACAATCCAACTGTAGGTAATTTGACAGGAACTGGAACAACTATTCAATGGTATGATACGGCAACATCAACAGTTCCATTAAGCACAACCGCATTATTAGTGCATGGGCAAGACTATTGGGCAACTCAAACTGATCCTATTTCAGGGTGTATAAGTAATTCAAGATTGGTTGTTACTGTTACCATTATAACCATTCAGCCACCAACAACAACGCAAACTAATCAAGTTTTTTGTGAAGTTGATAATCCAACTGTAGGTAATTTGACAGGAACTGGAACAGCTATTCAATGGTTTGATACGGCAACATCAACAGTTCAATTAAGTCCTAACGAATTATTAATTCACGGACAAGATTATTGGGCAACCCAAACTGATGGAACAACAGGATGCATTAGCAAATCAAGATTAGTTGTAATGGTAAGTATTAATACGCTTCCTCTTCCTTCCACTATACAAAGTAATCTAGCATTTTGTGAGATAGATTATCCTACTGTTAATGATTTAAATACCTCTGGAAGTTCTGTTCAATGGTATGACTCTGAAGCATTGACTGCTCCATTAAATGCCTCTGAATTATTAGTACATGGAAAGGATTATTGGTCTTCTTTTATCGACAATTCCTCTGGTTGCTCGGTTTTATCAAAATTGGTTGTAACTATATCAATAAACAATGTTTTACCTCCAACTACGTTAAATTCAACTCAATCATTTTGTGAAATTATAAAACCAACCATTTCAAATCTTCAGGCTAGTGGGAACTCTATTCAATGGTATGATACCGCAACATCAACAGTTCCATTAGGCGCTAACGAATTATTGGTTCATAACCAAGACTATTGGGCAACTCAAACCAATCCTACTTCTAATTGTGAAAGTTCAACTAGATTAGTTGTAATGGTAACATTAAAAACCATTGCACCACCCACTACTACAATTTCAAATCAATCATTTTGTGCTGATCTTAACGCCACGATTGCAAATTTAAGTATAAATGGAAATAATATTCTATGGTACGATTCAGCTACCTCAACAATTCCTTTAAGTACTACAGCATTATTAGTGAATGGTGAAGATTATTGGGCATCTCAAACAGAATCTTCTTCTAGTTGTGAAAGTTCAACAAGATTAGTTGTAATGATAACATTAAAAACCATTGCACCACCTACTACAACTATATCGAATCAATCATTTTGCGCTAATATTAACGCCACGATTGCAAATTTAAGCGTAAGTGGAAATAATATTTTATGGTACGATTCAGCTACCTCAACAATTCCATTAAGTACTGCAGTTTTATTAGTTAATGGTGAAGATTATTGGGCTACACAAACTGATACAACTTCTGGTTGTGTTAGTAATTCTAGATTGGTGGTAACTGCTACTATTATAACTATTTCACCACCAACTACTATTCAAACTAGTCAAGTGTTTTGTAAAGTTGACAAACCTACCGTAGCTAATTTACAAGTTAATGAAAATTTAATAGTGTGGTATGATACAAGCACCTCTTTAACACCTTTAAATAGTACAGAATTATTGACAGATGGCCAAGATTATTGGGCGGCACAATCTAATGTATTAGGCTGCACAAGTTTTTCCAGATTAAAAATTACTGCTTTAATAAATGATGTGGAAAAGGTAACAATCAATGCTGTAAATCAAAATTATTGTTCTTCTGATTCCCCTACAATAGCAAACCTAGTGGCAACTGGAAATGGTGTTATTTGGTACGCAACGGAAACATCAACAACAACTTTAAATACTTCAGAATTATTAGTAAATGGTGAAGATTATTGGGCGGTACAAACTGATGCAACCACTGGATGTAAAAGTTCTATAAGATCTAAAGTTAATGTATCTGTAACAGTTATAAATACTCCAAACCTCATTGCTTCAGGAAATGAATTTTGTAAAATAAGTAAACCAACCATTTCAGATTTAAATGCAAAAGTAACTTCAGTTAATGGGGGGACAATTATTTGGTATAATTCTTATCCAACTGGTTCTATTTTAAGTTTATCTGAATTACTAGTAGAAGGAAAAACCTATTACGCGATCGAAAAAAACAGTGCTGGATGTACAAGTACAAACCCTCTTGAAGTAACTGTTACTTTAGAGGCTTGTGATGGATATGATATTGAGATTTATGATGGTTTTTCACCTTCAGGAAACGGCATTAATGATACGTTTACTATTTTAAATTTAAGAACTTTGTATCCAGATTTTAGAGTAGAATTTTATAATAGATGGGGTAAAATGGTGTATAAATCTGACGCTTCTAATCCCGATTGGAACGGCAAATTTAATGGCAATGGAGAGTTAGCCCCTGCTGGTATTTATTACTTCATCATCTATTTTAATAAAGAAAATAGAAAACCTATTCAGCATAGACTTTACTTAAGTAGATAAAAAATGAGAAAATTAATATTACAGTTTATCGTGCTTTTTATTCCATTTCTAATGTGGTCTCAACAAGATGCTCAATATACCCAATACATGTACAATATGAGTGTTATAAATCCTGCTTATACTACAGATAATATAGGGGTCATATCAATTGGTGGTTTACACAGGTCTCAGTGGGCAGGAATTGTTGGTGCTCCAAAATCTTCAAATTTATTTGCTCATACCCCAATTAACAATAATGTTGAAATTGGTCTTACCTTGATTAATGATAATGTTGGTGATGTAGTTAAGGAAAATAATTTTTTCGTAGATGTTGCCTACAAATTGGATTTAGAAGAAAACGGTAATCTTTCTTTTGGTATAAAAACAGGAATCACTTTGTTTGATGTTAATTTCAATGGTTTTGCTCTAGAATCAGGGGATGTTTTTACCGATCCCGATTTTGATACAAATATTAATCAATCCTTTTTCAATTTTGGTGCTGGAGCATATTATAATACCAACAATTACTATATTGGTCTTTCAATTCCAAATATATTAAAATCTAAACATTTAGATAGAAACAATGGTAAATACCAAGGTACAGAACAAGCACATATTTTCTTAACTGGTGGTTATGTGGTTGAATTAAATAATCTGTTTAAGTTAAAACCAGCATTTATGGCTAAATCTGTAAAAGGATCTCCAATAACGCTAGATATAACAGCAAATATGCTTTATAATAATAAAGTGGAATTTGGTATTGGTTATAGAATTAAGGATGCCTTTAGTGGTATGATAAATTTTAGTGTTTCACCTGAATTTAGAATTGGCTACGCTTATGACCATACCATTTCAAATCTTGGACCATTTAATTCAGGATCTCATGAATTAATTGTATTATATGATTTATTTATTTTAAAACCTACAAATGGTTTTGATAAATCACCACGCTTTTTTTAATAAAAATGTCATTTAAAATGAAAAAAACACTACTTATATTTTTTATTCTTGCCTTTTCTTCCTCATTATTAATGGCTCAAAATTTAAAACGTGCAAATCATTTATTTGAAGGGAGAGCCTATTTAAACGCTGCAGAATTATATTTAAATGAAACTACTAAAACTCAAGAAATACTTGAAAAATTAGGAGATTGCTATTATTTTAATTCTAAAATGGTTGAAGCTACAAATTGGTATAAACAATTATTAACCAATCATGAATCTTCAATAGACCCAACTTATTTATTTCGCTATTCTCAGGCATTAAAAGGGATACAAAATTTTGAAGAAGCTGATAAATGGTTTAAAATTTACAATACTAAAAAACAATTGTACAATTCAACAAACATTAGAACACTTCAGTTTATAAAAGCTTTAAATGAAGAAAAAACTGGTACCTATTCTATTATTCCTTTATCAATAAATTCAATTTTCTCAGATTTTGGAGCTTCATTTTATGGAAATAAAATTGTCTTTGCTTCCAATCGAAATCAAGGTGAAAATTACGATTGGAATAATCAGCCTTATCTAGATTTGTTCCAAACTGAAATCAATAATATCAATGAAGTTTCTGTTATAACTCCTTTTTCAGAAAGTGTAAACACAAAAATGCATGAGGCAAATGCTATTTTTACTTCAGATGGAAAAACAATGTATTTTACCAGAAATAACTTCATAAATGGCAAAAAAGGAAAAGATGAAAATAAAGTAACCCATTTGAAAATTTTTAAAGCCCAACTGATTAATAATGATTGGACAAATATTGTTGAACTTCCTTTTAATAGCAATAATTATTCAGTGGAACACCCTGCATTAAGCACTGATGAAAAACAACTCTATTTTGCATCAGATATGCCAGGTACTATTGGTTTGTTTGATTTATTTGTGGTAACAATAAATGAAGATGGAACTTATGGTTTACCTCAAAATTTAGGGCCAAACATAAATACCGAACAAAGAGAACAGTTCCCATTTATTAGTGGTGACAATACCCTTTATTTTGCATCAGATGGTCACTTTGGTATTGGAAGTTTAGACATTTTTAAAAGCGAAATAATCGAAAATAAATTCACTGTCCCTAAAAATTTAGGGGAACCTATTAATAGTAATTTAGATGATTTTGCTTTTGTTATTGACAAAAATAATGAAAAGGGTTTTTTATCATCTAACAGAATTGGTGGACAAGGCGATGATGATATTTATGGTTTTAACTATATAAAACCAATTTTTATTAAGGGCATTGTTCAAAACAAAAATAATTTGGAGCCACTTCCAGGAACTCTAGTAACCTTATTTGATGGTAATAATGTTACTTTAAATGAGATAATTGTAGGAAATAATGCTGCATTTTCATTTGAAATAGAACGAAATAAAAACTATAAATTAAAAGGATCTTTAAAACTTTTTAATCCATCTACTATCGATTTTTCAACCGATAGTAAAGGAAATATTAATAAAAATATTCAGCTTCAATTAGAATCCTATAAAGACTCTGAAAAAAATATTGTGGTTGATAAAGGAAAAACTCAGATTAAAATTAATCCAATTTATTTTGATTTTGACAAATGGAATATACGTCCAGATGCAGCCAAAGAACTGAACAATATTGTTGCTGTTATGAAAAAATATCCGGAAATGGTTATTGAAATTGGCGCACATACTGATTCTCGAGGGAGTGATTCTTACAATTTGGAATTATCTGAAAAACGAGCAAAATCAGTTCGTGAATATTTAGTAAATCAAGGTGTTTTAAATAACAATGTTAAATCTATAGGTTATGGAGAATCTCAGCTTTTAAATAGATGTGTAAATGAAAAGCCTTGTCTTAAAAAAGAACATGATATTAATAGACGCTGTGAATTTGTAATTCTAAACTAGTGTACTTTTATTTTTTAAGTTTCTTTTTAGTTGCTTTAGCAATAGGATTAAAATCTAATGCTAATTGAAGCCAGTATTCCAAATCCACGTCTAAATCCAGCACATCGTCATCTAAATACACATATCCTTTCATTGGCCTACCCGTAAAATTCATTTCTCTACTTCCCTTTTTCGAAATGGCTTCAGGGTAATTTTCCTCTCCGATTCTAACCATTAATTCATTTTTAATAATACCAACACACATTTTATCATTCACCATAAAGCATAACCCTCCAAACATTTTTTTTTCATAAAAAATTACATTTTGTGCTCTAAAATATAAATCAATTCTGTCAGCCAATTGTTCATTATATGCCATAATACCTTCAAATTTAAATAATATTAAATCTTTGAATTTTTCAAACTTTTAATATTAATCTTACATTTGCATAAAAATAGTTAAAATGAATTTAAATCTGATTCCAAACTTAAAACATATTGAAAGTAATAATTTCTTTTTATTAGCTGGACCTTGTGCCATTGAAGGTGAAGAAATGGCTTTACGTATTGCTGAACATATTTTAAAAGTTACCGATAAATTGCAAATTCCTTTTGTGTTTAAAGGAAGTTTTAAAAAGGCAAATCGCTCTAGAATTGATAGTTTTACTGGAATTGGAGATGAAAAAGCATTAAAAATATTACGAAAAGTATCCGAAACCTTTTACGTGCCAACGGTAACCGATATTCACGAAATTTCGGATGCTACAATGGCTGCAGAATATGTTGATGTGTTGCAAATTCCTGCTTTTTTAGTTCGTCAGACCGATTTGGTTATTGCTGCGGCAACTACAGGAAAGGTGGTGAATTTGAAAAAAGGACAATTTATGAGTCCGTCTGCAATGAAACATGCTGTACAAAAAGTAAAAGATTGCAGTAATGAAAAAGTTTGGATTACAGACAGAGGAACTATGTTTGGCTACCAAGATATGATTGTTGATTTTAGAGGAATTCCAGAAATGCAGCATTATGCTCCCGTAGTTTTAGATGTTACACATTCTTTACAACAACCTAATCAAACTAGTGGGGTAACCGGCGGTAGACCTGATATGATTGAAACTATTGCAAGAGCTGGTATTGCTGTGGGTGTTGATGGTTTATTTTTAGAAACCCATTTTGATCCTTCAAATGCAAAAAGTGATGGTGCTAATATGTTAGATTTAAAATATTTAGAAGGTTTATTAAGTAATTTAGTTGCGATTAGAAAAACGATAAATAGATTTTAGTATTGAGTATTGAGTATTGAGTATTGAAAAATAAAAATTCCCAATCTATTTAATTGGTACAAGAATCTAATTATAAATTTATCAACAAAACAATACCTAAAAACGTTAACAAGTGAAATTTTATTACACGTTGTGCGCAAGCTAGAATGACGTGTCCTGTAATCAAAATAGATGTTTTAAAAATTTAAAAATATGACTTACCGTCACAATAATGACAAGAATTTTATCACATCAAAAATGAATAAAAATTGGGAAATTGATGTAGAAAAACAGGAAATAAGGCTTAAAAATAGACCTTGGTATATTCAATTGTTTCAATTTCTAATTGTTAAAAGATATACGGTGAGAGAATTGTATATTTTTATCTATGACCAATTTCATTCTCCTGATAAAATTAAATCAATGATGGTTTTTTCATTTCCTATAAATCACGATAATATTAAAAAGCCCAAAGGGATTCCTTTCAATTACGTAATGCAAGGAAAATGGACAATTAGGGAAACTGACTTAGGGAGATTAATAAAAGGGCCATTAATATCAGAAAATGGTGAAAAATTACTAGTTTCAACAGATACAAAAATTAATATAATTAGCCGTTCGGCAATAAAAATTCTCATCTGGTTGACTGTACCTGGTGGTATTTATGGAACCTGGATTTTAGTAAAGAGTATTTTTTCTCTAGAATAAAGCCTGCGCTCAACATCTCATAAAATTTATGCTTACATTTAAACTAAATAACGAACCGACAAACATTCAACTAACGATTTGCTACGTTCGAAAAATCTCCGATTTTCCAGTCGCAAAAATCATTTTCTAAACCTAAAAAAGCGACAAAATTTTAAAATTTTGTCGCTTTTTTTAATTAATAAACATGTTAGTGTCTGAATACTCAATTCTCAATACTAAAATCTATAGTATATTACCCACATTTAGTGTGTCCACAATTTTTACATTTTAAACAGCCCTCTTCATAAATTAATCCATTTGGATCGCCACATTCTCCACATTTTTTATCGGCCGCAACTGTACCATCTTCAACAAATTGTTTTAAAGTACGTGCAATCCCATTTTTCCAGGTGTTGATGTTTTCATCGTACATGTTCAGATTATTAATTAAATCGACAACATAAGGAATTGGCATACCGTGTCTTAAAACTCCTGATATCAATTTGGCATAATTCCAATATTCTTTATCAAAAGTTCTTGATAACCCTTCAAAAGTAAACTTATAACCTTGTTTATCTAAAAACTGAAAATCGTAACGAGAATCTCCATGTTCATCTCTATTTTTAATAATCCACCCTTCCTCTAACCATGCTGGTAAATAAAAGGCATCTTCAATTTTTCCAGTAAATATTTCATAAGGTCTATTATTTATTAACCCAACAACTGCAACCCATTTATCGTAATCATTTTGAAAACGAACAACTTTAGCATCAATAGTTTTAGGTCGTTTTGGAAAAATAGTTTCAGCATAACAACCTTCTCTGCTCTTTTCTTTTTTAGCATCTTGAGCAACTAAAATACCGCTTCTAGAACCATCTCTATAAACCGTGATTCCTTTTAGCCCCTTTTTCCAAGATTCTATATAAATATCACCAACTAAATCCACCGAAACATCGGAAGCTAAATTAATAGTTGAACTTATAGAGTGTGTGGTATATTTTTGAACAAGGGCTTGCATTTCTACACGTTTCATCCAATCAATTTCAGGTGCAGTAGCACCATGATATGGACTTTCTTTTAGGTCGGTTTTACCAGTAATATCCATCCATGTTTTTAATTTTGCATGGTATACATCAAACTCTTCAAAAGAATCACCTAAATCATCGATGTATGCAATTTTAGCATTAGAATCATCCTGATTAACTTTTCTTCTTCGTTTGTATGCTAATAGAAAAACAGGTTCTATTCCAGAAGAAGTTTGTGCCAACATGCTTAAACTTCCTGTTGGTGCAACAGTACTAATTGAAATATTTCTTCGCCCATATTTCATCATTCGAGCATAAACATCAGGAAATTCTTTTTCCATCATTTGAATAAATTCTGAATAGTTTTCAATTTCTGGGTTAAACACTTCAAATTTACCCCGAGTTATGGCCATATCTATACTGCTATCAAATTCTCCACGTAGTTTAACTTTCATTATTTCATCAACCAAGGCAATGGCTTCATCAGTATCAAATTTTTTGCCCAAAGCAGCTACAGCATCTGCTAAAGCGGTAAATCCTAATCCTGTTCTTCTCCCCATTTTACCTGTTTTATATAACAGTTTCCATGTATCAATTTCAACCTTTTTAATTTCATCTGGCTCTTTGTCATGCATAATTTTATTGAAAATTCGGTCTACAGCATCCAATTCCAAATCAACCAAATCATCCATTAATCGTTGAGATTCATAGGTTATTTTATAGAACTTTTCAAAATTAAATGACGCTTTTTCTGTAAAAGGGTTATCAACAAAACTATATAAATTTATGGCGATTAAACGACAACTATCACCTCCCTGCATGGCTATTTCTGAACAAGGATTGGTTGAACTATTTTTAAAACCTGGATATATTGACGATGTTGAATAATAATGCTGACGATCCCAAAAAATAAGACCTGGCTCAGCGGTGTTATGCGCACATTTAATAATAGTATTCCACAATTCTTTGGCTTTAATTACCCTTTTATATATTGGTTTTTCACTGTCAATTGGCCAACGTAACAAATAATCATCGTCTTTTACGACTGCCAACATAAATTCGTCTGATAACCTAATTGAAATATTAGCACCTGTTACTTTAGTTAAATCTTGTTTAATATTCACAAAGTCTTCAATATCAGGATGTGCAATATCCATAGTAAGCATTAACGCCCCACGTCTACCATTTTGTGCAACTTCACGAGTTGTATTAGAAAAACGATTCATAAAAGAAACTGCCCCAGTGGTACTTCCAGCAGAATTTGAAACTAATGCTCCACCTGGTCTTAAATTAGATAAATCTACTCCAACACCACATCTACGTTTAAATAGTTGAGCTAATTGCTGATCTGTATGAAAAATACCTCCATACGAATCGAAAATTGGAGGAACTACCACACAGTTTGATAACGAGGCAATTACATTTTCATTTCCGAGGGAAGACATTACGCTCCCTTGTGGAATTACATATTTAAAATCTTTAAATAAATTATATATAGCATCCTCCGACAAAAATTTACGAGATTTACCGTAATCTGAAAGACCTTCAACTACTTTTTCTTGATCTACATATTTTTTTTCAATTTTTGCAAATTGAACAGCCATTCGTTTATGCATTTCAGTAGGTGATAATTCCAAAAAATCACCTTTTCTAGTTTTCATGGCATACTTATTCATCCAAGTTGTTGCTGCTAGTTCATCATCTTTAAAGTAACTTAAAGAACTTTTTAATACTTCCTTATAAGAATATGTTTTTGGGAATACCAATTCATCAATCATTTTACACAGTTTTTTTTAGTTGAATTTTGAGTCAATAAAAATATTGAATTTTAAAAAAGGAATCGTTTTTTTTACAATTTACTTAATAACATTTTTACACAAAATGTTGAAAACTTTTATTTATTATTCTGTAGCTTTAACCAAATTAACATTTTAGGAATTGAATTCGAGATTACATAATTTATCGTTAAGTGGTATTACCGGAATTATTGCCGGATTATTAGGTGTCGGGTATTTATACCTAATAAATTTTTTGATTGATGGACACACAACAGCATCTGCTGGGGTTTCTTTATTACCCCTTAATTTTTTTCATTTATTAATTACCACATTAACAATATTAGCTCTGTTTTTTCTTTATTTCGCTATTATAATCATCAATAAAAAAAGAAGAAAAAAATTAAATTTAAACAGATGGTCCATAAAAGCAAAAAGGATAAGAGTGTTATTTTTTTTACAAATACTATTGTTTGGTATTTTTGCCTATTATTTAGTTAACAATGGAAAAAATAGTTTTTTAATTCCTAGTTTTTTAACACTTCTAAGCGTTTTTATTTTATGGGCAAATAGATATGCCAATGGAAATACAATTATTTTAGGAAGTATTGTTTTATTTTGTGGAGTATTTTCCTTGGTTTTAAATGACTATTCTTTTTTGGCTTGGATAATTGCCTGTGGAATTTGCCCTATTTTATACGGACTCTATTATTTAATTAAAAAATAAATTTACACTTTTAATTTTCTAACCATATCTTCTAATCCATTTAATTGAATTTCATAAACTAAATGCAACTTTTCTCCAAATTTACCAGCAGGAAAACCCTTATTTCGATACCACACTAAATAATGTTCAGGTAAATCAATTAAATAGTAGCCTTTATATTTTCCATAAGGCATTTTACTGTTCGCCAATTCTACCAATAATTGCCTTTGTTTGTCTTCAGTTTCCATCAACATAATTTTGCAAATAACTAAACCTAGAAGTTAACTTTCCTTTTTCAGTCATTTTTGCTCTGTTTAAAACACCATCTTTATCGTTATTAAAAAAAGAAGGAATTACATTTTTTGCAAAACTTTCACCAAAGCCTTCTGAAGCATCTTTTGGTAATTCACATGGTAAATTATCGACTGCCATTACTGCAATTGCATTTTTATCTCTATAGTCTACTTCGGTTTCTGTTAATGGATTGTAACCATAAACAGGATCAGCAATGGTCGAAGATCTTATGGTTGAAGCAACAGGTCCATCCACATCACAACTAATATCTGCTATAACTTTAATCTTGAAGTCTTTAGATTTTGCATCGTCATGAGTAAAAATAAAAGGAGCACCTTCTCCGTAAAAATGACAAGCCATATACACATCGGCTACCTTTGCAAAACGCATAAAATTACTTACATATTCGGTTGGGTTGATAAAAAAATCATTCTCATTAATCAATTTACCATCCTTCCTCCTATTATAATCCAGTACACCCAGTTGAACATATACAGGTTCTTCAAAAGTTTTATTCAAAAATTCTTTAACTGTAACTTCTCTCATTCTCATTCCTTTAAGCATTTCTTTTGCGCCGCCTGCAACGCGTCCTTTCCCCGTAATTACAATTTTTATAGTCGGTAATTTTAGCTTTTGTAATTCGTGAATCAGCACCAATTGGTCGTGTAAGTCCTCAGCTTTTGGCAAATTGAACATATTAAATTTTAACCCAAATGCCCTAAAGCCATTATAAGAACCAACAATTCCTGCATATTTACCAAAGGCAACCAATCGTTGTCCATTTTCATTTACAATTACCTCGTGGTCAAATAATTCAATATTTTTTGAAAGAATATTTTGTAATAATTTTCTATTATGTGATTGCTTTTTTATGGTATGAGAAAAGAAAAAATATTTCTTATTAGGAATTAAATATTCAATTGGAACTTCTTTTACACCCATCAAAACATCACAATCTGAGACATCACTCACTACTTCAATTCCTTCATTTCTATAATCTTCATCTGTAAAAAAACGATCGTTAGAACTCTCCACTTTTATAGAAAGGTCGTTATATTTATTTAATATTTTTCGACATTTTTTTGGTGATAATACCACACGTCTATCGGGAGGATTTTTTCGTTCTTTAATAATTCCTATTTTCATAAAACAATTGGTATAAATTTTGTGCCTAAGATATTATGAATTAAAGGAACTCACAAATAATTAATCTGACAGATTTTTTATACATTTGCGTTCTTTAAAAGAATTTGTTCTTTGATATTTTGGGGACGACTGGTTTTGACTGCAAGGTCAATTAAACTAGAAGCATGTCGAGTTATGAAATAGCACTCGTAAATCTCAATTTCAAACATTTAAACGGCGAAGATAACTACGCTTTAGCTGCTTAATCCGAATTACAGTAGGATGAGCCTCGGCACACTAGGTGTGCAAGCTAAATGTCTCTTGAAAGCCTTGGTTAGCGGCGGTCAGCAAAGAGGCATCGTAAAAGTTAACATAGATTTGTCAGCGTTTCGATGGCATTTTGAAACTTAAGAAACTAAGCTTAAAGTGGGCTGTTTTCGGTCAGCTTTAAGACTAAAATCAATCGAAAAATAAACATGTAGAAACTATTTTGGTTGCTTGTTTGGACCCGGGTTCGATTCCCGGCGTCTCCACTATTATTATAAAAAATTCAATATAATTATTTGATTAATAAGTGTTTATATCTATTAATTTAGTTCAAATATAGTCAGTAATTTAAAAACTCCAATTATTTACTGCTTTTTAGTAGTTTATTATTCTCTTTTAAAATTTGGCGCATATTTATCTAAACACAACCGCTTTTAAAACTTCTAACTTTATTATTTTCATTTAATCTATTAAACTCAAATAGGTCATTTCCTTTGTAATAGTGTAAGAAAATTATTAATTAAGTAAGTCGTAAACAAAATATGCTACTATGCAAATGACCATAAAAACTATTGCCATTAACAAATTGCCTTTTAAATTAATAAAGGAATTATCAAAATAATATTTATTTCGTTTCTTTTTTTTCACAGCAGTAAATTACAAAAAATAGTAAAGCCTTCGTGCATGTGTTGCTATTATTTTATTAGAATTAATAACACTTAAAAAGAATTGATTAATCAAAAAAAAAACCTATTAAATATCTCTATCTAATAGGTTTTCCTGTTGTAATAAGAGTACGAGGTTTTTAAGTTTAACCTCATCATTACCTTATCAAACACATCTTAATATTTTAAATTAATTAAGATTATTTTATAAATATAACTAAAAATAATTAGAATCCCAAATTAAACTTGAAAAAAGATGATAGTCAAAACAAAAAAAAAGCCTTTTCTTTAGTGTTTCGAGAAATGAGTAATAACCAATGTAAAAGGTTAGGTATATGAAAGTCAAATATCCAAAATTAAAATTACCTTTTAATTTAAAAAAACACACATAAGAAAAAGCCCTGTTAATTCTAGAATTAACAGGGCTTTTTCTTATTATTTTACTCAATTAATTAGCTAACGTTTGCAACTCTAATATTGCTTTTTTGTGTTGCTAAAGAAACAAAATACAGTACTAAAACTGAGATTGTAAATGAGAATATTGCTGGGTTCTCTAACCTATGTAATGCATCTGCAGCATCAAATCCATATTTATCCCACATGGTAGGTGAGGTTAAAATAATACCTAATGAGACTACAATACCTGAAACTATGGAAGCAATTATTCCTTTGGCAGTAGTTTTATCCCAAAATAATATGAACAAAATGGCAGGTAAATTAGCCGATGCTGCAACAGCAAAAGCCCAACCTACAAGAAAGGAAACATTCATACCTTTAAAAGCAATTCCTAACCCAATAGCTAATATACCCACTGCAAAAGCAGCAACTTTACCAGCCTTAACTTTTTGTTCATCCGTTGGGTTACGCTGCATATAATTATCCATTAAATCATGTGCAATGGCTCCTGATGATGCAATTATTAATCCAGCCACTGTACCCAAAATTGTTGCAAATGCAACCGCAGATATTATGGAGAAAAGACCAACTCCAAATGCTTTAGCCAATAATGGTGCAGACATATTACTACTTTCAACATCAAATACTCCATTAACAGCAGCTCCCATTCCCATAAACAATGTTAAAATGTAGAAAAAACCAATGGCAGCAATTGCAAGTATGGTTGATTTACGAGCGTCTCTTTGACTTGGAACAGTGTAATAACGAATTAAAATATGAGGTAATGCGGCAGTTCCTAAAAATAATGCGAGCATTAAAGAAACAAAATCCATTTTATCCCAAAAAGTAGAACCTTTACCTATTTTATATTTTAAACCAGGAAGCATAAAATCTTTCCCTGATGTAACATTTTGATAATAAGCAGAAACTTTTCTGTCTTCGTCTTTAAATTTTAATTCTGTTAATCGAACAATTTCACCATTTTCAATCGTAGATAAAAACTTAAACGGTCCAATTGGCCCTGTTTTTTCAACTTCTTTACCATCTACAATAATTTTGCTCATATGTCCAACTTGATAGAATTTTCTTCCATCTTTAGGCTCTCCATTGTACAATAATTCTCCTGTTTCAGATTCTGCTATTGAAAGCATTTCGCTTAATTTAAAAGCACCTGCAACTTCAACCAAGTTAAACCAACGCGAAATTCCATCTTTATCTATTTTAACTACTTGCATTCCTTTTACTTCTTGCTGTGAAACAACACTATAACCATCAACAGCAATCACCTTTCCAGCATCTACTTGCGCATCTAACAACATGTATTCATGATGTTTCATATCGCCAATACTAGGTTTTAAATTTAAACCATTATTGAAAATATAAACTGCCAAGATTGTTGAAAAAACAATTAACAAACCACCCTTAATAAACTGTACATAGGTGGTAGAAGTCATACCAGCTGTTGATACAATAAAAATTACAATGATTCCAACCAACACAACACCAACCCAATGGGGAAATCCAAGAAGTGGTGTAACCAAATCACCAGCACCAACCATTTGAGGAATTAAATAAAATATTGAAATTACCAATGTGCTAATAGCAGCGGCTAAAGTAATTCCTCTGCTATTAAATTTAGCATTTAGAGCGTCTGTAAACGTATACTTTCCTAAACGCTTCATTGGTTCTGCCACTAAAAACAATGCAACAATCCAACCAGCTAAAAAACCGACAGCATAAATAAATCCATCAAATCCAACCATGGCAATCATACCACAAATACCGAGAAATGATGCTGCGCTTAAATAATCACCCGCAAATGCCACTCCGTTAACAGCCCAGTGGATTTGTCCACCTGCCGCATAGTAGTTACTTGCCGATTTAGTTTTCCTTGCAAAATAAAATGAAAGGCCTAATACAAATGAAACAAATACAAGAAAAAAGGCAATGGCGATGTAAGAAACTCCGTATATCATGATTTTTCTGTGTTGTTTAATTTGTCTTCATAAGAAGTGCAAATTGCATTATAAATAATTCCTAAAACCACTGCAAAAACAATTAATCCTATACCATAAACAACGGCAAGATTTTGTTCTCCAATTACTTTCATTCCTAATAATTCGTAATTTGTTACTCCAATTGCAACAAATCCGGCATAAAAGACAAAATATATTAGAAAAAACCAAACTCCTAATCTGGCTTTTTTCTTAGAAGCAAGGTCTACTCCAAGCTCTACTGCTGGTCCATGTTTCATAAAAATGTGTATTAAATATTATTATAAATTTAATTTATCAGGTAAAAATTAAAATTCCAATTTTTACATTCCAAATGTAGTTTTTCGACAATTCATAAAATATGACAAAATTCATCTTTTAAAAAAATATTTTACTCAAAAAATGAGGCTCTATTTTATCAATAATTAATTTTTTTACATAAAAGCTACATTCCTTCCTTTGTCTTTAAAATATAACAAATTGTTAATTAATTTTACATTTATTTAAGTTTTGTTAAATTTTATTAGATTTTAAAAATTTAACATTTCAATATAGTTTTTTTTTAAAAAAAGTTTGTATATTTGTTTCGGTAAGTTTCATAGCTTACCAATCTTTTTCATAGCAATTTTCCTCACTCATTTATTTGGGTGAGGTTTTTTTTAGTCTTATACTTCATTTTATCCTTATATTTGTCGGCTTTAAAAAATAAAATTATGTTTATAGGAATTTCGTATACAGAATGGGTTGGTTACACTGCTTCATTAGCACTTATAATTTCTTTTATGATGAAAAATGTGAATCATTTAAGAATTATAAATTCAATTGGAGCCATACTATTTGTGGTATATGGGATTATGCTTCAAATTTCTTGGCCAATAATTATCACCAATGGATTTATTTTAATGCTAAACATGTATTACCTAAATCTAAAAAGAAGAGCAAATTATTAATACTGAAACCAATAAGTTTGTTGCAGAATAAAACGTTTTTACAGTGTTAAAGCCAAATTATCAAACATCTAAGTAATGGTTAAAATTTAATGTCGTATTTAATGCCAAAATTATTCAGCACTAAATTTAATTGTTCTTTGAGGTTTTTAAAGCATTTATAAGCATCGAAATCTAGCCATTGATATTTTATTCTTCGCCACAGTATTTC
>NZ_JAUYUD010000048.1 GCF_030692605.1 Lutibacter sp. | reverse complement strand
TGGCATTAGGACACAATTTAAGAAAGAAAATTGCTTCTTAAGGACAATTTTTGCCTTATTCATAAAAATAAAAAATATCCGAAATTGAATAGAAATAAAAAAACCGTCTCAAAATTTAATATTGAGACGGCTTCTTTTTTTATATTAAAATAGTGATTCTCTAATGCTATTTCACCTAAAGTAGAAAATTAAATTTAAAAATATTCTGTCTTTAAAAACAAAACTTTTAAAGTATAATTCAAAATTCAAATTAAACCTTTTTTCATTTTAAGAGTCTAAAACTAGATTTGTTTAAACTTTAAAATCTACTGTGATTTTAAACGGAGAAAGTAACAAGCAACTTTTTTTGAAAAAGAAATTGAAACAGTGTAAAAAAAGGAACTTTCGTTCCTTTTTTTTATAAATACATTTTAGCCCTTAATTCCTTAATTGACTCATTTTCTAGGTAATCATCAAAAGTAGAATACCTATCAATTACACCATTTGGTGTTAATTCAATTATTCTGTTCGCTACAGTGTGGGCAAACTCGTGATCGTGTGTTGTGAAAATTACAGTTCCCTTAAAATTACTCAATGAGTTATTAAAAGCTTGAATAGATTCTAAATCTAAATGATTGGTTGGTTCATCTAGCATTAAAACATTTGCTCTGTTCATCATCATTCTAGAAATCATACATCGTACCTTTTCACCTCCAGATAGCACATTACATTTTTTTAAGGCCTCTTCACCACTAAAAATCATTTTACCTAAAAATCCTCTTAAAAAAACTTCTTCCCTTTCTTCTTCTGTTTTGGCATATTGGCGCAACCAGTCTACTAAATTTAAATTAGCATCAGTAAAAAAAGATGAATTATCTAATGGCAAATAAGCTTGAGAAGTGGTAACTCCCCATTGAAATTTTCCTGAATCTTGAGTTAAATTACCATTTAAAATTTCATAAAATGCAGAAACAGCTTTCGAGTTTTTAGAAATCAAAGCAACCTTATCTCCTTTATTTAAATTGAAATGAATATCATTAAATAAAACTTCTTCATCAGTTGATTTTGACAAATGTTCCACATTTAAAATTTGATCCCCAGCCTCTCTATCTCTATCAAAAATGATGGCTGGATATCTTCTGCTTGATGGTTTTATATCATCAATATTTAATTTTTCAATCATTTTTTTTCTACTTGTTGCCTGTTTGGATTTAGCAACGTTTGCAGAAAAACGACGAATAAACTCTTCCAACTCCTTCTTTTTCTCTTCAGATTTTTTATTTTGCTGTGCTCTTTGTTTTGCTGCTAACTGGCTGGATTCGTACCAAAATGTATAATTCCCTGAAAAATGATTTATTTTTCCAAAATCAATGTCTGAAATATGAGTACAAACCGCATCTAAAAAGTGACGGTCATGAGAAACTACAATAACGGTATTATCGTAATTAGCAATAAAATTTTCTAACCAGCCAATTGTTTCAAAATCCAAATCGTTCGTTGGCTCATCCATTACTAATACATCTGGATTTCCGAAAAGGGCTTGAGCTAGCAATACTCTTAACTTCATTTTACCATCAACCTCACTCATTAATGTATAATGTAAATCTTCTTTGATACCTAGTGATGAAAGCATCGTAGCTGCATCACTTTCAGCATTCCAACCACCCATTTCTTCAAAATCAACGCCTAACTCCCCTACTTTATTTCCATCTTCCTCACTAAAATCTTCTTTGGCATAAATGGCATCCATTTCCTTTTTTATGTTGAATAATTTTTTATTACCCATCATAACTGCATCCAAAACCATATATTCATCAAAAGCATAATGATCTTGTGTTAAAACAGACATACGTTTACCCGGATCTATTATTACTTGACCGGATGTAGGGTCTTTTTTACCAGATATAATTTTCAAAAAAGTTGATTTACCCGATCCATTTGCTCCTATAATTCCATAGCAGTTACCAATGGTGAATTTAGTATTAACTTCGTCGAAAAGGATTCTTTTACCGAATTGGACTGATAAATTTGAAACTGTAAGCATGTTGGTATTGGTATTTTTAAAATTTTTGCAAAAGTAAGAAATTAGTATTACTTAAATCCAAAATAATTTTTTAATGTCTTTTTTCAATATTAATAAATGTTTTTTTTATTTAACAGGTTATTAACAAGGCTTTTTTTTGGATGTATGTATTTTTGTTTCAATCTAATATAAATGAAAAAAATTTTATACATCTTACTGTTAACTTCTTTGATTAGTTGCAATTTTTGGAAAAACACGAATTCAAACACTTATTTTGGTGGTGAAATAGTAAATCCAAAATCAAAATTTGTACTATTAATTAAAGATGAAGTTGTATTAGATTCAATAACGTTAGACAAATCTAATCGCTTTTTAGGCACTTATGAATCTTTTGAAGAGGGCCTTTATACATTTAAACATGGAAACGAGTTTCAATACATTTACTTAGAGCCAAAAGATAGTGTACTGGTTAGACTAAATACATGGGATTTTGATGAATCATTGGTTTTTAGTGGAAAAGGGAGTCATAAAAATGAATTTTTATTAAATATTTTTCTTCAGAATGAGAAGGAAGAAATCGGAATGTTTCAGAATTTTCATTTAAATGAATCAGAATTTGAATATAAAATAGATTCACTTTCTGAGGTTAGAGATAGAATTTATAAAGAGTTTGCTAATTCTGAAAGAAATATTTCGAATGGATTTGAAAAATTGACTCAAACAGCACTTCGATACCCTTTATACAGATTGAAAGAAATTTATCCATACTATAATAAGATAGCAAATGGGCTTGACCGTTTTCCAACTATTTCAGAAGATTTCTATAAATTTAGAAAGAAAATAAATTTTAATGAAGAAAATTTAGTTTCATTTTATCCATATCAAAATTATATTGTTAGCTATTTATATAATATAGGATATCAACAAAAGGAACAAGATTCTTCTAAATCTAATTTAACTTCCAATATTCTAATTGAAACTTCAAAACACATTGAATTAGAATCATTTAAAAATAACTTACTTAAAAGAATAATCATAAACGATTTTTTAAAAAGCGAGACTACGTGTAAAATAAATGAAAAAGCCTTGGATATTTTCCTTCAAAATTGTACAGATGATATTTATATTACTCAAGTTAAAAATTTGGTTAACGATAGCAAAGTAGTTGAAAACAATAAACCGTTAACTAATTTCAAAATCTCAACCTATAACAACATAGAATCTTCTATTAATGAGTTAATTAAGAATAAAAAGACTGTTATTTATTTCTGGTCAACTGAATTTATGTCTTCTGAATATTTGACAAAACGAATTAAATTCTTGGAAACAGCACATCCTACAATTTTATTTATTGGAATAAATATGAAAACCAAAAACAATAATTTTGAGATTGATCGCAACTTCAAAATTTTAGATATAACTAAACAATATAGATTACCCTCTAACAGTGCTGCTCATTCGTTTTTAACCAGTAATTATCCAAGAACTATAATGGTTCAAAAAAATGGAATAGTTTTAAATGGTTTTACCTACCTTGATTCAAAAAAATTCAATGCCGAATTATTAAAATTAGAATAAAACTAGTTTTATAGCTCTAGGATAAAATATAAGTGTACCTTTGCACGATTTTTAACCGGTTTATAGATTTGGCATCTGTAAATCAATAATTTAACAGAATGTCGACATTTAAAGACCTAGGACTTAATAAAAATATTATTAAGGCCCTAACCGAATTGGGTTATGAAAACCCTACAGAAATACAATTAAAAGCAATTCCTCAAGTTTTAAATTCTACGCAAGATTTAAAAGCATTTGCACAAACAGGTACAGGAAAAACTGCAGCCTTTAGCTTACCAATTTTAGAACAAATTGATGCTGAAAACGGCGATGTACAAGCTATTATTTTATCTCCAACCAGAGAATTAGCAATTCAGATTGCAAAAAATATTGAGGAGTTCAGTAAATTTTCAGATGGTATCAGATGCCTTGCCGTTTACGGTGGCTCAAGTATCGAAGATCAAATTAGAAAACTAAAGAGAGGTGTCCAAATTATTGTTGGAACACCTGGTAGAACAGTTGATTTAATTAATAGAAAAGCACTTAAACTTTCAACGGTTAGATGGCTGATTCTAGATGAAGCAGATGAAATGTTAAACATGGGGTTTAAGGACGAATTAGATAAAATTCTTGCTGTAACGCCAAAAGAAAAACAAACATTACTTTTTTCAGCAACTTTTCCTCAGGAGGTAGAAAGTATTGCAAAAAACTATATGTACAAGCCTGTTGAAATTACTTCAGGAGAAAAAAATAAAGGTTCAGATCAAGTATCACATCAATATTATGTGGTTTCAGAAAGAAATAGATATGCAGCATTAAAAAGAATTGCCGATGTAAATCCAGATATTTACAGTATAATTTTTTGTAGAACTCGTAGAGAAACTCAAGAAATTGCTGATAAATTAATTGCAGATGGATACAACGCTGATTCACTTCACGGAGATTTATCTCAAGGACAACGTGATGCTGTTATGGGAAAATTTAGGGATAAAGTTATTCAAATATTGGTAGCTACCGATGTTGCCGCAAGAGGATTGGATGTAAACGATTTAACCCACGTAATTAATCATAAATTACCAGATCAAATAGAATCTTATACGCACAGAAGTGGTAGAACTGGTAGAGCAGGTAAAATTGGAATTTCCATAGCAATAGTTACGAGCAGAGAAAAAGGAAAATTGTTTCCTATCGAACGCTTAATCGGGAAAAAATTTGTGAGTACTCCTGTACCTACAGGAAAAGAAATTTGTCAAAATCAGTTGTTAAAATTGATTGATAAAGTTCACGATATCAAAATTAATGAAACAGAAATAGCTGAATTTTTACCTTCAATCTACGAAAAATTAGAAGGTTTAGAGCGCGATGAATTAATAAAACGTTTTGTGTCGATAGAATTTAACACGTTCCTTACTTATTATGAAAACGCACCTGATTTGAATGATAGTGAGCATATGAAAGGAAGAGATTCTCGAGATTCAGGTGACTCAAAAGGAAAATCTAGAAATGATGAAAATATGAGTCGTTTCTTTATTAATATTGGTAGAAAAGATAAATTAAATCCAGCTCGATTAATTGGATTAATCAACGAACAAAATATTTCTAAAAATATTGAAATTGGACAAATTGAAATTTTAGATACATTTTCATTTTTTGAATTAGATAAAAACTTCGAAAAAGAAACAGTTACAGCTTTTGAAAAAAATGATGCCTCTTTTGAAGGTAGAAATGTTAATGTTGAAATTACTACCAAACAACGTACTGGTCAAAGCAGAAGCCGAAATGGTGGAAGTGGTAGTTCAAACGGTAGTGGAGACAGAAAAAGAAGTAGAGATAAAAAACCAGCTGGAGACTTTGCAGGTTTTGGAAGAAAAAGAAGTGATTCAAAAAGCAAAAGTGCTTTTGGGTCAGATAAAAATCCGAAAAGAAAAAGAAGAGCATAAAAAAAGCGGCCAGTTTTAGACTGCCCCCAAAAAGTTAGACACTATTTGGGGGTATTTTTATGGAAAGAAAAGTGAAATATGATTACACATTTAAACTTGAATGTGTAAAATTAGTATTAGAGAAACATTATTCATGTTTATTAGTTTCAAAGC
>NZ_JAUYUD010000123.1 GCF_030692605.1 Lutibacter sp. | reverse complement strand
AACGGGTTAGAATATGAAAAGTTGCGATTATGAAAACGCAATTTTCCGATGTTTAAATGTAATATAATTAAATTTTAGAATCATTCTATTTAGTTGATTAAGCAATTTTTTATATGCATTGTTGGCATTTTGTGCTTTATTCTTTCTGTTAGTTTAAATCTTAATTTTGGAAAACTATTTTGCAATTTTGGTTTCCGTTTCAAAAATCACTTTCAATTTGTAAAAACTCCTAACTTTCTCAGTTTGTTAGAATTGTCATTTTTATCTAAATCCTGAAATCTTTCTGTTTGTTCTTAACTTTAATTTGGAAATTTCTCTTTCTGTTTTAGCTTTTTTCAATAATTTTTGAAAACTGAACTTTCTCGGTTTGTTAGAATTGTCATTTTAATCTAAATCCTACACTTTTTCTGCTTGTTAAATTCTTAATTCTAAAAACTTCTCTTTCTGTTTTAGTTTTCCGTTTCAATAATTTAAAAAACTGAAATTTTTCTGTTTATTATAAACTTGAATTTTAAAATTTCTCTTGCTTTTTTAGTTTCCGTTTCAACTTTCAAAATCCGCTTTAAAAGTCAATTTTTTTCACTTAAAATTCCGCCAGTTTCTTGTTTAAAAAAATTTTCCTCCGCATAAATGCCAACGGTTAGAATATGAAAAGTAGGCGATTTAATATAAAACTTTTCATATTAGTTTTAAATATAAAATTAATGAATAAATTTGATGTTAGTAACAATGTGCCTATTTTTTATATGCATTGTTGCCACATCGTTTTAATCAAATTATCTTATGAAAGAAATAAACATTAATAATCAAACTAAATACTCATTAGAGTTAATATTGTCAGAAGCGGACAAGAATTTGTCAGATTTATTAAAATCCGTTGACCAAAATTCAAATCGTTCTTTTCTAGTTTTCGGAGTTTATCTGTCTTTGGTTACTTATTCATTTCTTGAAATTATGAAACATAATTATCTATATTCAATTTTTTTTATAGGTTCAATTATTAGCTGTGTAATTTTAAGTAAAAACCTAATGCCTAATTTAAGAAAAATAAGAGGCTCAGTTCCCACAGATATATTACACGAATATTTTAATCAATTCGAAGGAGTAACCTTAGAAAAAGAGTATTTAGCAACTCAAATTCAAAGTTATAACGATTCTATAATGTCAAATAAAGTACTGATCTCTAAAATGACAAAAAGGTTTATTAACTCTTTCAAATTTATTTTACTAATAGCAATTCTATTTGCAATTGTCTATATTAAAATCATCATTCAATGTAATTATTGAAGAATTTGTTAAAGGTCTGGTTGTGTTAACATTCTGCGTTGTTGAATTCTCTGTGGTTGAATTCTGAGATTCTGAACTTTGATTTTGTTTTTTATCACTCATAATTATTGTTTTTAGTTTCAATTTCTTTAATGTGTGGCAACGGGTTGGACATGAAAAGTTGCGGGTTTGAAAGCGCAATTTTTCAATAATTAAAATAGTTTTTTTATTTGTAATACTTTTCATTATTAGTTAAAATTTAGCAATTTTTTATGTGCGTTGTTAGCCTTTTGTTATTTTT
>NZ_JAUYUD010000047.1 GCF_030692605.1 Lutibacter sp. | reverse complement strand
TGCTTTGAAACTAATAAACATGAATAATGTTTCTCTAATACTAATTTTACACATTCAAGTTTAAATGTGTAATCATATTTCACTTTTCTTTCCATAAAAATACCCCCAAATAGTGTCTAACTTTTTGGGGGCAGTCTATTTTTAGACAGTTTGACGGGTTATTAACAATAATAATATAAGTGAGAATAATAAACATCCCAACAAATAATTTAATAGCTATTGAGATGTAAAATATAATTATTTATAAAATGTATTCATTAAGTATTTCTTGAACTCCATCTAAGGTAACTCGGCCATACACTTTTTCTCCAACGAGTACAACTGGCGCTAAACCACAAGCTCCTACACATCTTAGGTTACTTAATGAGAACATATCATCTTTTGTGGTTTCACCTACTTTTATATTTAGCTTTTCTTTAAATTCATCAAGTACTTTTTCGGCTCCCCTCACGTAACAAGCTGTTCCTGTGCATATATTTATAGGGTGTTTCCCCTTTGGAACCATTGTAAAAAAAGAATAAAATGATACCACACCATACACATGAGCTAGTGAAGTATTTAAGTTACCTGCTACTATAACTTGAACTTCCTCAGGCAAATATCCAAATGTCGTTTGCGCTTTATGAAGTACATTTATTAATTCTCTTTTGTCGTTATTAAACTCTTGACAAATCACTTCTATTTTGGAAACATTATTTTCGCATATTGTCATCATCGCTACTATATTTTAATAATTGAATAAATTAATTTTTAGTAATTTCCACATTATTGCTTTTATCAAAATAATGAGTATGCAACAATTTATGTGCTTTTTCACTCATTGGACTTCCTAAAAACTCACTGTATAGCTTTTTAATTGAAGGATTTTCGTGTGATTTTCTAATTACTTTCGACTTATCTTCAGAATACAATGCTTTTTGCCTTGCTAATAAAATATTAGAATCTCCATGATGCAATGGTTGCCCACCTCCACCAATACACCCTCCTGGGCAAGCCATTATTTCAATAGCATGATATTGTGATTTTCCAGCCCTGATTTCTTCTAAAAGCTTACGTGCATTACCTAAACCGTGCGCAATCCCAATTTTAATTGGTGTCCCGTTAAAATCAATGGTAGACTCTCGTATCCATTCCATTCCTCTCAATTGTTCAAAATCTACTTTATGAAGTTTTTGATTGGTAAATACTTCGTAGGCTGTTCTAACAGCAGCTTCAATTACACCACCAGTTGTTCCGAATATTACAGCAGCTCCGGATGACTCACCCATAGGGTTGTCAAAATCTGCATGTTCTAAACTATTAAAATCTATACCTGCTTGCTTTATAAGTCGCGCTAACTCTCTAGTCGACAATACAAAATCTACATCAGGATTTCCATCAGTGGCAAATTCCTCTCTACTACATTCATATTTTTTAGCTAAACATGGCATGATAGAAACCACCACTAAATCTTTACGTTTAATACCTAACTTATCGGCTAAATAGGTTTTTGCTATTGAACCAAACATTTGTTGAGGTGATCGAGCTGTAGATGGTATGTCTTTCATATCAGGGAAATGATGTTCAAAGAAACTTACCCATCCCGGACAGCAAGATGTTAATAATGGTAATTTTACTGTTGGATCTCCATTTAAATGCCTTGTTAACCTATCGAGTAGTTCTGCTCCTTCTTCCATAATGGTTAAATCGGCAGCAAAATCGGTATCAAAAACATAATCAAAGCCTAAATCTTTAAGGGCAGCAGTCATTTTTCCTGTTACTAAAGTTCCTGGATCATATCCAAATTCTTCTCCTAAAGCAGCTCTTACTGCTGGAGCGGTTTGAACAATAACAGTTTTTGAAGGATCAGCTAAATGTCTAATTACCGTTTTGGTATGATCTATTTCTGTTAAAGCAGCAGTTGGACAAACTGCTACACATTGACCACAATAAGTACAAACGCTTTCAGCTAAATCCATTTGAAATGCAGGGGAAACAACTGACATAAACCCTCTATTGATAGAAGATAATGCTCCTACAGTTTGAACATCATTACACATGGTTAAACACCTTTTACAGCCAATACATTTATCCATATCTCTTTTTATAGCTGCCGATCTATCTTTAATATAAGTAGATTGTTCCCCTTTGTAGTAATAATGTCTAATACCCATTTCTTGCGCCATATTTTGTAAATCGCAATCTCCGCTTTTCGGACAAATTAAACATTCGGCGGGATGATCGCTTAAAATCAATTCCAACACTGTTTTTCTACTGTTTAATACTCTAATAGATTGATTTTTTATTACCATTCCAGGCATGCATTCTGTTGCACAAGCTGGTACTAGATTTTTACGCCCTTCAACCTCAACAACACAAATTCTACAACCAGTTGGTTTGTGGGTTACATTTAAATCGTGCAAATGCATATAACATAACGTTGGTATTTTAATACCCACACTTTTAGCCGCATCTAGTATCGTAGTTCCTTTCGGTACTTGAAAATTTTTATTATCAATTTTAATATTAATCGTATCCATAATACTTTCTTTTATAAAAAAAATTAATTTAGGTAAACTGCATCGAATTTACATTTGTCCATACATATTCCGCATTTGATGCATATCTCGTGATTAATTATATGTAGTTTCTTTTTTTCACCAAAAATTGCATTTGTAGGACAATTTCTTGCACAAACCAAACAACCAATACAGTGCTCTCTGTCTATGTAATATTTTAAGAAAGACGTACATTGTCCGCTCGGGCATTTGTGATCAACTACGTGCGCATGATATTCATCGTAAAAGTTTTTCATAGTTGAAAGAATTGGATTTGGTGACGTTTGTCCCAAACCACAAAGTGAGGTGTCTTTTACAACAACGCTTAAATTACGAAGCAAATCAATATCTTCCAAGGTACCTTTATCATCGCATAATTTAATAAGCATTTCATGTAATCGTTTATTCCCAATTCTACAAGGTGCACATTTACCACAAGATTCTTCAACTGTAAATTCGAGATAAAATCTGGCCATAGCCACCATACAATCATCTTCATCCATAATAATCATACCTCCAGAACCCATCATGGATCCAGCGGCAGAAAGAGAATCGAAATCTATAGGTAGATCTAAATCTTTTTCGGTTAAACATCCTCCAGAAGGACCTCCTGTTTGAGCCGCTTTAAATTTTTTGTCATTAACAATTCCACCTCCAATATCATAAATGACTTCCCTTAAAGTAGTTCCCATTGGAACCTCTATAAGACCTACATTGTTTATTTTTCCAGCAAGTGCAAAAACTTTTGTCCCTTTCGATTTTTCAGTTCCAATACTTGAAAACCATTCTGACCCTTTATTAATAATTGCAGGAATATTGGCAAAAGTTTCCACATTATTTACGTTAGTTGGCTTTCCTAAATAACCCGATACGCTCGGAAAAGGAGGTTTTAAGGTCGGTTCTCCTCTAAGCCCTTCCATAGATTGAATTAAAGCCGTTTCTTCTCCACAAACAAATGCACCTGCCCCATATTTTAATTCTATTTCAAAATTAAAATCTGTGCCAAAAATTTTTTTACCTATTAAGCCATATTCTCTTGCTTGATCTATAGCAATTTTAAGTCTTTTTATGGCCAAAGGATACTCCGCTCTTATATACACAATACCTTTGTTTGCTCCAATTGCATAACCACAAATTGCCATTGCTTCTATAACAGAATGGGGATCGCCTTCAAGTACAGAACGATCCATAAAAGCACCTGGATCTCCTTCATCAGCATTACAAACTACATATTTTTGGTCGGCTTCACTTTTACTCGTAATTTCCCATTTTAAGCCTGTGCTAAAACCTCCTCCACCTCTTCCTCTTAAACCACTTTTAATAATTTCCTGAATTGTTTCTACTGGGGTGTATTCTGTTAAACATTTTGCCAAAGCATCATACCCTTTTAATTCTATATAATCTTCAATGTTTTCAGGATCTATAAAACCACAATTACGAAGAACAATTCGGTATTGTTTTTTTGAAGTGCCACTAATTTCATTTATTTCGTTATAAACTAGACGATCTACAATTCTATTATTTAGTAAGTGTTCAATAATGATGTCGTCTATATCATCTTTTGTTACGGTTGAATATTCCACATTATCAGGATGAACAATAATATTTGGACCTATAGAACATTTGTTAAAGCAAACTGATAAAATTGCATTGATTTCGTTATCTAAACCGTACTCTTTTAGTTTGTCGTTAATATGTTGCACCAAATCAATATTCATTGCTTTTTGACAAGAACTTCCGTTACAAACCAATAAACTCTTTTTATACTTGCTACTCATCTTTAAAAATATTTTGAGTTTGATTAAAATCTATTTTAATTTCCCAATTAAGTTGCTAATTCATAATTTATGGGAATAATTCCATCTACTAATTCACCTTTTTTAATAAACTTTTCAATTATTTCATCGGCTTTTTTTAGATCTACATAACCAAATACAATTGGGTTTTGGTTTGGTAATGTTATTGCAATAGTAGGCTCTGCATAACAATATCCCATACAGCCAGTCTGCTTCACTTTTGCATTTATATTTCTTTTAGGTAATTCTTCAATTAAAAAATCCATAACGCCTTTAGCTCCAGAGGCTATGCCGCAGGTTGCCATTCCTATTTTAATATCAATTAATTTTGCATTGCCATTTTTAGAAAATAATTTTTTGTTTTTTTCTTTTATAGAATTTCTAATTTTATTTAAATCTTCTACTGTTTTTACTATTCCCATAATCTCAAATTTTTAACACGGTTTTTTCAATTATATTTTTTTTATTTTGTTTAAAATGAATTGAATCTCCCCATTCATTGTAACCAACTTTACTTCCTATCATACTCATTCTTAAATCAATACAAGTATTGCAGTCTATCGGGTTTTCATCTGTACAAGGTTTGTCTTCGTATAATTTATACTTGTTTCTAAAATTCCCAGGAGTAATATTTGGCATTAAAATATTTGCACCAATCTTAATGGCTCTTTCACGTCCAAAACCATCTATTGCTTGTAGTGCTGTAGCTGCAGCTATATTGATATCTTTCATAAGAATTCTTAGGGTAGCAATCATATTAAAGGCTAGTTCTAATCGTTCTTTTTTGGTGCTCAATAAATTTATAGCTTCAAATAATGGGGTGTTTTGATGTTCTATATAGGGTCCCATTCCTACCATATCTACATCCATAGCTTTTAAAAACAATAAATCATCTGCTAAATTTTCAATAGTTTGATGTGGTAAACCTATCATAACGCCAGTTCCTAATTGAAAACCTGCTTTTCTAATATTATGCAAAGCTTCAATACGCGTATCAAAACTGTGCAATTGGTTTATGGGATGAATTTTTTGAAAGAGTTCTCTGTTTGAAGTTTCTATTCTAAGCAAATAACGGTGGGCGCCAGCATTAAACCATTCTTTATAAACATCTAAAGTTTGCTCTCCTAATGAAATTGTAATACCTAATTTACCATTACTTATTTTACCAATTTCATTTAGTAAACTAGTAATTTTTGCAATGAATATAGCATCCGTTCTCTCGCCTGCTTGGATTACGATACTACCATAATTGTTATCCAAGGCGTATTGAGCGCAACTTATAACCTCCTTATCTGAAATTGTATATCGTTGTTGATTTGTATTTGATTTTCTTATTCCGCAATAAAGACAGTCTTTTATGCATACGTTAGAATATTCTATTAAACCTCTTAAATAAACTTTATTTCCAACAAACTTGTCGGTAATTTCTCTCGACTTTTTATATAATAATTTTTTGTCTGTACCTTCCGCATCTAACATACTTATAAGGTCTTGTTTGCTAAAATTATCTTTATTTAATATGTCTACAAATTTACTCATGAACAACACTTAAATTTTTAACAAATGGTTCAATTGCTCTTTCCAAAATACCATTCATATAGGCAATTGCAATTCCATAATTAGTTACAGCAATATTGGCATCTAGTGCAGGTTTTAATCTGTTTAATAGTTGTTTTTTGGTTATCATACATCCACCACACTGAATTACCAAACAATAATCTGTTATTGGGTTTTTAATTTCCGTTAGTCCAGCCGCTACATCAAAAACCAGCTCTTTCCCCGAAAATTTGCTAATCCATTTTGGTATTTTATATCTACCTATATCTTCACAACTAACTTGATGCACACACGATTCTAATATTAAAATTTTGTTGCCATCTTCTAGCTTTGAAATCTTTTTAGCGCCTTCGACATAGTCGTTGAAAGGGCCACGCATACGTGCAAAAAGAATACTAAAACCTGTTAGTGGAATTTCTCTTGGTATTATTTTATTTACAAAATTAAATGCTTGACTATCCGTAATTACCAAATCTGGCTTCAACGTTGATTTTTGAAAGAATGCTTCAACTTCGGTTTCTTTTAAAACAATGTTAACTGCATTATTATCTAATACATCTCTAATAGTCATTGCCTGTGGTAAAATCATTCTACCTTCTGGGGCTTCAGAATCAACTGGTGTGATTAGCATAATAATCTCATTTTTACTGATAATATCTCCCAATAAATTAGTTTTTTGATATGCTGTTTGAGGGGTTGAAATTTTAAGTAATTCTATTACTTCACCTATGTTTATAGATTGTTTAACACTACACGTTTCTATTGGTGCATTTGTAAATTGTTTGATTTTTATTTTTGTTGAGTTTGATAATTTCTCAACATCTTCTTTATTGTGAATAATAATATAATCAACTTCATAATTATCGAATTCCTGAATTAAAGAATATTCAAAAGTGTCAAAATTATTATTTGAAATTAAGAGAATTGCTACATCAATATGAGTAATAGTTTCTAGTGTTTTTTTAATTCTTTTTTTACCTAATTCCCCAACATCATCAATTCCTGCTGTATCAATTAAAATTGCTGGACCTATTCCAAAAATTTCGATCGATTTTTTAACAGGATCGGTAGTGGTACCTGCAATAGTTGAGATAATAGCAGTTTCGGTGCCGGTTAGAGCATTTATAAAGGAACTTTTACCCACGTTTCTTCTTCCGTAGATTCCAATATGTGGCTTATTATCTTTACCCTTACTCATTTATTTAGTTTAAAGTTCAAAGTTCAAAGTTTTGAAATCAGCAAAAGGTTGTTGACTTTTTTTTGATTTACACTACATTCTTCTAACTGCACCTCTCTTTTCATTTTTTATAATTCTAAAATCCTAATAAATCAAATCTCGTTCACCCAATTTTACTTTTTCAATTTTAGCTAATAGTGATTTTTTTAAGGTAGTATTTTCTATTTCCTCAATGTTCTTATGTACTACTTTCCAACCTTTTTCAGCTATTTCTTCATCCGCATAATCAATTAAATATTCTGCAAGTGTTAAAATAGCATTTGGTGTACAAAATTTCTTAATAAAACCTGGAACCGAAAATTCCATAAAATGTTCACCAGTTCTCCCAACTCGGTAACAAGCTGTGCAAAAAGAAGGAATCATTTCAGATTCTAATAACTCATTTATAATTTCACTTAATGAGCGTTCATCATTTACTTTAAATTGTTCTTTATTAAGATTTTGATTTTCGTTTAATGTTTTAGAATAGCCTCCTAATTCTATTTTAGTACCTCCATCTATTTGAGAAACACCATATTGAATTATTTCATTTCGAAGTTTTGCCGGTTCTCTTGCGGTAAGAATCATTCCCGTATAAGGCACTGCTAGTCTTAAAATTGCAATAAGTTTTGTAAAATCTTCATCAGAAACAAAATATTTGGTATCTAGATCTAAACTTGCAGAATCTGTTATTCTTGGAAATGAAATAGTGTGCGGACCTACATTATAACAAGCCTCGAGATGATTTGTGTGCCGTACTAAAGCGAGTACTTCATAACGCCAATCGTATAAGCCAAATAACACACCAATACCTACATCGTCCAATCCTGCTTCTTGCGCTCTATCCAAAGAAGTTAATCGGTTTTCAAAATTGGCTTTTTTTCCCCCTAAATGATACTTTTGATAAGCCTCTGGATGATATGTTTCCTGAAATATTTGAAATGTTCCAATACCAGCTTCTTTCACAATTTTGAAACCTTCAATGTCCATTGGAGCTGCATTTATATTTACTCGTCGTATTTCGCCATTTCCTTTTTTAACACTATATGCTAGTTTTACAGTTTTGGCTATATACTCCGGCGAGTAATTTTTATGTTCACCATATACGAGTACTAATCTTTTCTGTCCATTTTCTTCTAATGCTTCAATTTCCTTAATAATTTCTTTTTCATTTAACGTTTTTCGCTCAGCTTCTTTATTCGAAACTCGAAACCCACAATAGGAACAGTTATTTTGACATTCATTCCCAATATATAAAGGTGCAAACAAAACAATTCTATTTCCGTAAACATTCTTTTTTAAAGTTCTAGCCCCTTCTTTAATTGCTTCAATTGATTCCTTATCTGTGGCATTCACCAAAACAGCAACTTCCGATAAACTCAATCGTTGTTTTGACAACGATTTTGCTATTACTTTTTGAACTTCTTCTTTTGTAGATATCGTTGATTGTATAAAATTCCAAATCTCATTCTCATCAATAAATGGTTTCATTGGAACATCAGGCAACGCATATTTTTGAGGAATAAATTTCATTTCAATAATTTAACATAAATGATAAAAATGTGATATTAATAAAAAATGGAGTTAAAATTGTATCTATTTTAAACTATTGTTAATAATATCCTTAATAATAGACTAAAGTTACAATTGTTACAAACTTATATTTATGATAAAAATCATACTCATTGCACTTTTATATTTAATTAATTAAATATTAATTAATGTTATAAATACAGCAACTCGAAATCGTTGTAGCGTATATTAAAATTATTTTAATCACAAAATAGCTGAAGATAAAAATTTGCTTTTCATTAAATTAAACCTATAATTAAGGTCAGTTTGACTGTTTTATTACAATA
Organism: Lutibacter sp.; assembly: GCF_030692605.1. Lineage (GTDB taxonomy): Bacteria > Bacteroidota > Bacteroidia > Flavobacteriales > Flavobacteriaceae > Lutibacter. The sequence goes on along the minus strand of NZ_JAUYUD010000047.1, from coordinate 6,051 downwards.
AATAGAAGTGTTAATATCTAAATGTAGGAAATACTTTAACAAAAAAATTGTCGATTATATTTTTATGAGAATTATTCTCCAAATTAATTGAAATAAAAAGGGTGCTATGTTTAAAGAATAGACTAAAAATAGAACCTTTCAATTATTTAATATTTCAAATATCGATTGTTCAAAATTATAATCTAATGCTCAAAAAAAAATAGAAATTAACCTATAAAGTCTACATTATTTTATATACACCTTCTTTTAAAAAAAAATATTTTATAAATTTAACAAACTAGAGGAGACCTGAAACCATTTTAAAAACGGGGCTTTACTTGATAGCCAACAATCAAGGTAATATTCTTATAAATTAAATTATGTCTGATCAAAAAGTTTTTATAGCAAGCGACGAAAGCAAAGCAAAAGCAAAACAACTGCGCTTATTTGCTATATTAGCATGGATCGTAGCCATTGCGGCTCAAGTTTATGCTATTTTTAAATTAATTGGCAATGAAACCTTGGTATGGTTAATTGTAGTTATGGCAGTTATTCTCGCATTAGCAATCACCGCTTCTATGCTTTGGAAAAAAGCAAACCGTTTAGACCCAGCTTCAGAAAAAGATAAAGTACGATTCTTTTTTCAAAATCAGTTTGGCGCCATCATGGGTGTTTTGGCATTTTTACCTTTAGTAATTCTTATTTTTATGAATAAAAATATTGACGGAAAAACGAAAGGAATTGCTGGCTCCATTGCAGTTGTATTTATGCTTGTTGCAGGTATTTCTGGAGTTGATTTTAATCCGCCATCTGTAGAAAAATATACAGAAGAGATTAATGAACAGACCGAACAATTAAAAAAACTAAATGTAGATAGCGATAATGTTTTTTGGACAAGTGCTGGAAATAAATACCATATTTATGAAGACTGCCAACATATTAAAGGTAGAGATCAAATAAGCAATGGAACTGTAAAAGAATCTTGGGAACAAAAAGGTATTTCAGAATTATGTAAAACATGCGAAAAGAATGCCATGAAAGAAAACAATATTTCTGAAGATGGCATTAATGCAATTAATGAAATTGCAGTAGATACAGTTACAAACATGAATTAACATTCATGTTTATTGAACTAAAAAAGACTTTACATTACTGTAAAGTCTTTTTTAGTTTAGCTTACTTTACTTTCTTAATATATTTATAAATAGTATCTAGCAAAACCTCTCTAATAATAGGTTTTGCTAAATAATCATTACAACCAGCATTTAAAGCTTTTTCTTTATCTTCTGTCATTGCATAAGCTGTAAGTGCAATAATAGGAACATTATTTCCCATTTTTCTAATTTCAATGGTTGCATCAATACCATTCATAACGGGCATATTAAAATCCATCAAAATTAAATCAATTGTATTAGCAGATTGTACTGCTTCAACTGCGTCTTTGCCATTTTCAACATGAATAAGATTGAATTGATACTCTTCCAATACAGCTTCTAAATAATAATAATAATTAGAAAGTTCGTCTTCAGCTATTAAGATTGTAACTGTTGGGCTATTTTCTAATTTGTTGTTTTTATAACTGGTTTCAATGAAAGCATCCTCTTTAGAAACAAAACAATTAGGAATGGTAAAATGGAATGTGGCACCTTTATTTAATTCTGATTCAACCCAAATTTTACCACCCAAAATTTCTATAATACCTTTTGAAATAGATAAACCCAAGCCAGAACCAACTTTTACAGTTAAAGAATCATTATTAGATTGCCCAAATCGTTCAAAAATAAGTTGATGGTCTTTCTCACTTATTCCAACTCCCGAATCTTTTACATGAAAGTGAAGATCTTTTTCGCCTAATTCATAACCAAATTCAATAGTTCCTTCTTTGGTAAATTTTAAAGCATTTTCTAGCAGGTTCGAAAGTACCTGAGTCAATCTAGTTTCATCACAACTGACAAAACTTTGTTCATCTGTTAAGGATTTTAAAGTACTTACAATTGTATTTTTTCTTTTTGGTGAAATATTAAATTGATGGTGTAAATTATCAATAAGATTATTAAGGTTGAAAATTGTATAATTCATTGAAAGCTGATGGGCATCAATTTTCGAAACATCTATAATATCAGATATCAAATTCATTAAACGTTTGCCGCTTGAGTTAACTATCTCATGGTATTTTTCTTTCTTTTCTTCTGAAAGATCTGGGCTCATCAATAATTCAGAAAAGCCTAAAATAGAATTCATTGGTGTTCTAATTTCATGACTCATATTGGCTAAGAATGCAGATTTTAAACGCTCACTTTCTTCTGCTTTTTCTTTGGCTTCTAATAATTCTAATTCCTCTTTTTTTCTATTGGTGATATCGGAAGCTAGGGTAATAATAACCTCTTTTCCGAAATAAGTACCTTTAAATTGTCTGACTATTTTAGGAAAAATTTCACCATTTTTTCTCAATCCCCAAAACTCAAAAACTTGTGGAATTCCTTGTTTTGCCTTATCAAAAGCATCAAAAATAGAAGTCATATCATTTTTGTCTGGAGCTGAAAGAAATTCAGGCGTTTTACCAATTATTTCATTTCTTTCATAATCGTACATTTTCAAAACTCCATCATTAATATCTATAAATTTAGCTTCAAAATCTTGAATATAAATAGCGTCGCCAATGGTATGAAATAAACCTCTAAAACTTTTTTCGCTTTCTAAAATTTGTGTTTCATTTTCTTTGGAATGAATGAAACTACTTAATTGATTGGCTATAAGTTGTAAAATAGATTCGTGGAATTTAGTATACTCTTTTGGGTTATCATAACTTTGAACAACAAGCGCACCAATTGGTTTGTCATTTTCAATTAAAGGAACTCCTAACCAACATTCGGGTAAAGTGCCTACCAACTTAAAATTAAGTTCTTCATTTAATTTTAGAATATCACTTTTTGAAAAGAGTTTAGAAACGTGTTGTTTCATTAAATAACCAGTAAGCGACCCTTCTGCTTTCCATTCATCAATTTCATCAATTTCATCAACTTCAATATCGGCTTTTAACATGTCGGTTTCTTCATTATAAAAAGCGATATAGAAATTGTCAGTTCTCATTATTTTACTCAATTCAAGTCTAATAATCTTTAGGATATCAACTAAACTGTCTGAAGTTAATAAAGCAGCTGAAATATTTTGGTAAAAAGCAGTTACCAACTCTGTTTTTCTACGTTCGGTTATGTCGTTAACAACGGTTAATGCCGCTTTTTGTTCATTATAATCGATTAAGAAAGAGGTAACTTCTGCATAAAATAAAGTACCATCTTCTTTTAAAAGTCTCTCAACCATTAAGGGTGTTTGTTCGCCTGTTTCGCGTAATTTTTTTACACGATTTAAAACCATTTGTATATCATCAGGATGAATATAATCCTTAACCGATTTACCAATAAGATTAGCAGGTTCAGAATTTCCAAATAATTTACTTAGTGCTGGGTTTTGAAAAACAATTTCTCCGTTGATGTGAATTAATATACCACTTGGAGAAATATCTACAACACTTTTATAGCGTTCTTCACTATCAATTAAATTTTGATTTATTTTTTCTAAATCTTTACCCATCTTCTAGAGATTATTATTATCATGAAATAAATGAACACAATGACAATTACTAATAAAACGATTGGAGAAAAATACTTATCAAAATAGGAGGAATAATGAACATTTAATGTTTCAATTATTAATACAAATATTAGTGTTGCAGGTAAAAATATTTTTATTAGCCTGCTTGTGATATCTGTTTTTGAAAAATATTGAAAAGGCCAAATTTTAAATTCTATAATATGAAGTTGTACTAAACTTAAGATAAAAAAAGAAAGAGCAGTTGGCGCAGAAAGCAATAACCACCTATGGCTATAAAATTGAATTATATTTTCAATGTATCCTATTAAAAAAAATATACTTATTAAAAATGGAATAATATATATTGTTTTAAGAAAGAATTGAGTAATTTTTTGATTATTGGTTTTTAATAATATAAAAAAAATAGAGGACATAATAAACAATATTCCTGCAAGTGGATACATGTGACCATATGCCGTTTCTCCTAATAGATAGGAGAATAATAAATGATTAAAACTCCATTCAGGTATAAAAAAGAAATCAACTAAGTTAAATAATGCTAAGAATAAAGTTAAAATTAACAGAGGGTAAGCCAGCAGTTTTATTAATTTATTGTTTTTTAAATATAAAGAAGAATAGGTAATACTTGTAAATATAAACAATACAGAGGCTAAAGGTGCTATAGGTACAAAATTCTTTGAAAAACTTGTTAAATGCAACCAATTATTAGCCCACCCAATTAAGCCTAAAGTACCAACCAGTATTATAATTAACAATAATTTTAATTCAATATTTTTCATTTTATCTAAATATAATTCGCACTATTTAACCTTTAAAAAATGTTCCATTGATATTAGTGCATCTTTTAGCGGTGTTAATTTAAGAAAAAAAATCATTTTATTGAAAAAAGCAAGTAAATTATTAAACGAAATCAACAAATTGTTTAAATATCAATTGTAACATTTACTTGTGAAGTTTAAAATAAAAAAGGTTCAATTTTTTGTAAAGTCTTTATCCATTCAAGCTCTCCTCAATTCACAAAGTTGTAATCAACTTTATCTTTTTTTTATGATTAAGGAATGTGCTTTTTAACATCAGAATTAAGGTAAAAATGTATCCTAATAGGCAAAATTAATTCATATTTTAACCTTATTTTAGGGTTGAAATTTACCTTAATAAAGCCATTATCAGTGCCATTCGTTTATGGTTTAAACCGACATAAGTAGTTTAATTAAATCTTTATATAAATTTTATTTCTATCCATAAAATAACCTACTAACCAACAAAATAGCATAATACTAAGTGCAAATCCAAAAGATCCAATATAATCCCCAAGCCATGAGATAAAAATATTTTCGGCAATCCAATCATACGTCCAATTTCCTTTAAATTTAATTTGATAAAGAGAAATTATAAGCAACTCTGAAAGAAGATATATAAATAGTGGATTTTTACCAAACACTTCAAAAAAGTAAGTCCACTTAGTTTTTTTAAAAATATCTAAGAGATATACTAATACTGAAAGAATTATAAGATCTAATCCAATTGTGAGTATAACAAATGAACTTGTCCAAAGTTTTTTATTAATTGGAAAAAACAAGTCCCAACTTAATGCAATAACTATTAGTAGACCTCCAAGCATTGTCATTTTAGCAATTGTTTTATAATTTTGCCCGCTTTTTTGAAGAAATAATCCTACTAAATAACCTGCAATTACATTTACAATTGCTGGCAGCGTGCTTAATAAGCCTTCAGGATCAAAAGCAATACCATCACCATGATACATGTGGTTGGCGCCAATTAACCATGTATCCAATTTTAGCACTGCATTTCCAGAAAGGGTTAGATCTCCAAATGCAATAAGTATTAATTGATATGAAAAAAGTGCAATAATGCTAAAAATTATAGCTCCTTTGATCTTCCAAAAGCGTAAAACAATAGAAGCAAAAAAGTAGCACAATGCAATTCTTTGAAGTACTCCAAAAATCCTTGTTTCACTCAAGCTTTTAAGTTCCCCATTTTCAAAAAACGGGAACCAATACATTAAAAATCCCAATAAAAATATTATTAAAGTACGCTTTAATACTTTTGTTAAAAATATTCTATCAGACACCGTTTCATATTTGCGCATGCTAAAACTCATTGAGTTACCTACAATGAATAGAAATGTCGGGAAAACCAAATCTGTAAGTGTAAAACCATGCCATTGCGCATGTAATAGTGGTGAAAATGTAGTTGAATATTTACCAGGAGAATTAACAATTATCATTAGGGCTATATCCAAACCTCTAAAAACATCTAATGATAAATAACGTTTTTTTAATTGCATCACATTAATATTATTCTGATTGTCCGTTTTCTGTCATAACCCTGTAATACCTGCTATTACTAGCCTATCGAATAATTTTTCTTCAAAATATCTTCTGTTAAGCTTATAAACGAACTCATTTAGGTACAATTGAAGATATTTTCCTTTAATTT
>NZ_JAUYUD010000121.1 GCF_030692605.1 Lutibacter sp. | reverse complement strand
AATGGCATTAGGACACAATTTAAGAAAGAAAATTGCTTCTTAAGGACAATTTTTGCCTTATTCATAAAAATAAAAAATATCCGAAATTGAATAGAAATAAAAAAACCGTCTCAAAATTTAATATTGAGACGGCTTCTTTTTATTGTAATAAGTTTTCTATTTTTATGCTGTTAAACAAAATACTATGCAATCCTTTATTTCTAAAGTAGTTGATGATGTTATTGAAAAACACAATTCACTTTCAAATATAATATTTGTATTGCCAAGTCAACGGGCTTGTGTGTTTTTTAAAGAAGCTATTTTAGCATCTCAAAAGGAGGCGTTTTTTATGCCTAAAATTGAAAATATTGAAAATTTTATTCAGGAGTTAGCAGATATCAATTTAATAGATAGTACCCAATTGTTATTTGAATTCTACAGCGTTTATAAACAACATTCTTTAAATGAAAATAAAGATTCATTTGATTCTTTTTATCAATGGGCTCCAAAAGCCTTAGCCGATTTTAATGAAATTGATAGCCATTTAATATCATCACATCATATTTTTTCAAACTTAAGTGATGTAAAAAAATTGGATAATTGGTTTCAACAGAGTAACCCGAGTAAATTAGCCAGTAATTATTTGAAATTTTTCAATGAACTGCAAACATTGTATGAAGCGTTGTATGATAAACTTAGAAATAATAAAGTTGGATATCAAGGACTTATTTATAGAGAAGCCACTGAAAATTTGGAATTTTATATTAATTCCAATTTAAATAAACATATTGTATTTATTGGATTTAACGCATTAAATAGAGCAGAAGAATTTATTTTTCAAGAATTTTTGAATCGTGAAATGTCAACTATATATTGGGATGCCGATGAGAGTTTTTTTAACCCATTTAACGAAGCTGGTTTTTTTCTAAACAAATATAAATCTGAATGGAATTACTATAAAGAAAATCCATTCTTGTGGATTGATTTGGCTGATTTTAATACAAAAAAAATAAAAATTATTGGAGCTCCTAAAAGCACAACACAAATAAAATATATTGGCGAACTGCTAGAATCTCAGGAAAAATTAAGTAGCACATGTTATGTTTTGGCAGATGAAAATTTGCTGCCATTGGCCATAAATTCTTTGCCAAAAAATGTAGAAAATATAAATATTACAATGGGATATCCTCTAAAAAATATTCCAATTTCAAATTTCATTCAAAGTGTATTTAAATTACATTTAAATCAACAAAAATTCAATAAAAAGGAGTTAGGTCAGTTTTATTATAAAGATGTTTTAAAAGTATTTAATAATGCTTATTTAAATAAGCGTAATGGAATGTTGTTTCAAAAAATTAGCGTTGAAATAAAGAAGGGAAATTATATTTTCTTGAGTTTTAAGGATATCGAGGAATTAGTTTTTTTAGAAGAACAAAATGAATTAAATTTTATTAGACCATTATTTCATTTTTCAGAAAGCATTCAATCCATTATTAATTGTTTTATTGATATTCTTCAATCATTGAAGGATGTTGTTGAGGGTATTGAAAAAGAATACATATATAGATTTTATATGCTTTTTAAGCAATTAGAAACCTTAAATAGTACATACCATCATTTATCAGATTTAAAAACATTTTTCTTGGTTTTTCAAAGTATTTTAAGAACCGAAAGTTTGTCTTTTCAAGGAGAGCCGTTGCAGGGCTTACAATTAATGGGAATGTTAGAAACAAGAGCATTAGATTTTGAAACGGTTATAATTTCTTCAGTTAATGAAGGGGTACTTCCAAATAGTAAAAACAACAGTTCTTTTATACCTTTTGATATAAAAAAACACTTTAACATGCCAACCTATCAAGAAAAAGATGCTATATTTTCGTATCACTTTCAAAGGTTATTATTAAGAGCTAAAAACATTTATTTGATTTATAGTACCGAAACCGACAATTATGGCTCTGGTGAGAAAAGCAGATTTCTAACGCAACTTTTAGTTAGATTTCCATTAATCGAGAAGTTAATTGTAGGGTCAATAGTTACCCCAAACGAGTCTCAATTAATGGAGATTTCTAAAACGGATGATATTATTTTAAAATTAAAAGAATTAGTTATTAAAGGATTATCTCCCTCTAAAATTGCTACTTATATTTATAACCCCATACGTTTTTATGAACAGCACATTCTTGAGATAAAAGAGGAGGATGAAGTTGAAGAAACTATAGCAGCAAATACAATGGGAACAATTATTCACGAAGTTCTTGAAACATTGTATAAACCACATATAAACAAGTTTGTAAGTATTGAAAAGATTGAAGACATGCAACTTCAAATAGATGCTTTATTGAAAATTAATTTTAAACAATATTATAAAAAAGGGGCGTATAATTCGGGTAAAAACAAACTTATTTTTGAAGTATGTAAAAATCATATTAGTAGATTTTTAATAATGGAAAAGCAACTTTTAAAACAAGGGAAACAGTTAAAAATAATAGCGTTAGAAGCACCACTTTCTGTAGATATTTCAATAAAAGGAATAGCTGATCCTATAAAATTTAAAGGAATTGTAGACAGAATAGATGAGTTAGATGGTGTTACCAGAATTATTGATTATAAAACGGGAAAGGTAATTGACCGAGATTTAAAAATGGCCGATTTTAGTGTTATGGGTACAGATTATAAATATACAAAAGCACTTCAAGTGATGTTGTATGCCTACATGTACGCATCACAAAAGAATGGAAATATTTCAGATTTTGAAGCTGGAGTTATTTCTTTTAAGAATTTGAATAATGGTTTTTTAAAAATGAATTTTTCAGAGAAGAATGGTGTAAAAGACCATGTTATTTCTGAAGAAAAACTAACTGAATTTATCGATTCATTATCTGTAATTATTGAAGAAATATTAAACCCAACTATTCCATTTAAAGAAAAGGAAAATCTTCCATTTTAAAGAGTATATATGATAATTAATAGAAACGAAATAATTAAAAGCACATTCCACCAAAAGCCAATCGTAACAGATTATTACTATAACCTTACCCATTCTAAAAAGCCAGTTATAATTTTTTGTCACGGTTATAAGGGCTATAAAGATTGGGGCGCTTGGGATTTTGCAGCTCAAGAATTTGCTAACAATAATTTCTTTTTTGTAAAGTTTAATTTTTCCCATAATGGAGGAACCGTACAAAACCCAATTGATTTTCCAGATTTAGAATCTTTTGGAAATAATAATTTCATAAAAGAATTAAACGATTTAGAAGATGTTATTAATGCAGTAATTGGGAATTTAAATTTTAAAAATGAAGCTGATATAAATAATATTATTCTAATTGGTCATTCAAGAGGTGGTGGAATTGTTACAATTAAGGCTTCAGAAAACAAGAATATTTCAAAAGTTGTAACGTGGTCTGGTGTTTCAAATTTTGGGACTCGTTTTCCACAAGGTGCACAATTACAAGAATGGGAACAACAAGGCGTTTCGTATATTTTAAACGCTAGAACAAAACAAAAAATGCCTCTTTTTTATCAATTTTATCAAAACTATAAAGAGAACGAAGAACGCTTAACAATTAAAACCACCGTTCAAAAATTAAAGATTCCGCATTTAATTGTTCATGGAACAAATGATGAGGTGGTTTTACCAAACGAAGCTATAAATTTACATAAATGGAATCCAAAAAGCACGTTGATACTTGTTGAAGGAATGAATCACCCGTTAGGATGTACTCAACCTTGGCTTGAAGAAAAAATGCCTATTCATTTAGAAAAAGCAATAAAATTAACCATAGATTTTTTAAACAAATAGATAGAGAATGATTCAAAAAGCAGAAATGAAAGATTTAGAATTAATTTATCTACTTACCAAAAAGTGTGCATCAGATTTAATTAAAAAAGATATTTATCAATGGAATGATTATTATCCGTCCTTAAAAGTTTTACAAAAAGATATTGAGTTACAACAGCTTTGGAAACTTAGTTTTGAAGGAAATTTGGTTGGAATAATTGTTATAACCGAAATAATTGATATAGAATATGATACTGTGAAATGGTTAACAGACAATAATGCTAATCTATATATTCATAGGTTAGCAGTTGACCCAGATTACCAAGGGAAAGGTTTTGCTCAAAATCTTATGAATTTTTCTGAAAGTTACGCTATAGAAAACAACTACAAGTCGGTTAGATTAGATACATTTAGTCAGAATAAAAGAAATGTACAATTTTATAAAAAGAGAGGTTATCACCAATTGGAAGATATTTTTTTCCTTAATCAAAGTGAATTTCCATTTCATTGTTTTGAATTGGTTTTAAATGCATAAAAAATCAAAAATATCTTTTAAGGCAATTAATAAATTGGCAATTCCAGCTATGATTTCGGGTATTGCAGAACCATTAATTTCAATAACAGATACTGCAATAGTTGGCAATATACTAAATCATCCAACCGAAGCACTTGCGGCAGTTGGGATAGCGGGCTCGTTTATTTCGGCATTGGTTTGGATTTTAGCGCAAACTCGTTCTGCCATATCAGCTACAATTAGCAAATATTTGGGGGCAAAAAAGTTAGATCAAATAGGATCGCTACCTGCTCAAATAATTGGTTTTAATGTTATTTTAAGTGTTGCTATTTATTTTGTAACCTTATTTTTTGCTAAACAAATATTTCAACTTTATAATGCAGATGGATTGATACTTTCCTATGCTATAGATTATTTTGAAATTAGAGCTATTGGATTTCCATTAACATTGTTTGTGTTTTCTGTTTTTGGAGTATTTGGAGGGCTTCAAAATACGTTTTGGCCCATGGTAATTAGCAGTATTGGAGCATTGTTAAATGTTGTTTTAGACATTATTTTAGTTTTTGGAATTGATGGTTTTTTAGAACCAATGAATATAGTTGGTGCCGCTTGGGCTAGTGTTATTTCGCAAGTTGTAATGGCGGTATTGGCGCTAATTTTATTATTAAAAAAAACACCATTTAGTTTAAAAATAACCTTACCTCTTAATAGTGAAATTATGCCCTTATTGGGGTTAAGTTTAAATCTTGCGATAAGAGCTGTAGCCTTAAATGTTGCTTTATATTTAGCAAATGCGTATGCAACAAAATACGGAAATAATTATATAGCTGCTCAAACCATTGCGTTTCAAATTTGGTTATTTTTCGCTTTTTTTATAGATGGGTATTCTAATGTAGGAAATATAGTTTCGGGCAAACTATTAGGAGAAAGAAAATTCAAAAAATTATGGAAACTTAGCATTAAAGTAAGTAAATATGGGGTTATGGTGGCTATTCTTTTAGCTTCCTTCTGTGGACTTTTTTATTATAAAATAGGAATGCTTTTTTCAAAAGACCCTATGGTATTGAGTGCCTTTTATGGTATTTTTTGGTTGGTATTAATTATGCAACCTATAAATGCGGTAGCTTTTGTTTTCGATGGAATTTTTAAAGGTTTATCTGAAGCTGCAACACTGAGAAATTTATTACTTTTTGCAACATTTTTAGGATTTATACCTGTTCTGCTAATAGGAGATTATTTCAATTTAAAATTACATGCAGTTTGGATAGCCTTTGCTGTGTGGATGTTTTTGAGAGCAAGTATTTTAGTAGTGAAATTTAGGAAAAAATATTTGCATAAAATCGCTTAACTTTGAAGATTATGAGTAACGGAAGTTTATATACCAATATTGAAGGGAAAATTGCTACAGTTGAGTTTTACCACCCGGCAAGCAATTCATTTCCGAGCAATTTATTAGTGCGTTTAACTGATGCGATTAATGAGTTAAGTGCCAATGATGAGGTACATGTAATTATTTTAAAAAGTGAAAAGGAAAACTCCTTTTGTGCAGGAGCTTCATTCGATGAATTGATGGCAATTGAAACCTTTGAGGAAGGAAAAATTTTCTTTTCAGGATTTGCAAATGTTATAAATGCTATGAGAACTTGTTCAAAAATAATAATTGGACGAGTACAAGGTAAAGCAGTTGGCGGAGGTGTTGGTTTAGCTGCAGCATGTGATTATTGTTTTGCAACTGAAAAAGCATCTATAAAACTTTCAGAATTTACAATTGGAATTGGACCTTTTGTGATTGCTCCAGCTGTAGAGCGTAAAATTGGGGTAGCTGCATTAACCGAGTTAACCATTGATGCGTCAAGTTGGCAAACAGCTTATTGGGCGAAGGGAAAAGGCTTGTATGCAAAAGTTTTTGAATCAATAACAGAAATGGATTTAGAAGTCGATATTTTAGCTTCAAAACTAATCTCTTACAATCAAGAAGCATTAATAGAAATGAAAAAGGTACTTTGGAAAGGTACAGATAATTGGGAAAAATTATTAATTGAAAGAGCCGAAATAAGCGGGAAATTAGTGCTATCAGATTTTACAAAAAAGGCATTACAAACATTTAAAAAATAGATATGTTAGTAAATATGCTTTCGCTTATTCAAAAAGTGGATATTGAGCAAAAAATGAAAAGCGCACCAGATAATGGCTATGAAATTGGAGTGGTAATAGGCACTTATTTACCGTTTGTTGTGTTGGTGTTAATTGCTTACTTTGTATACTGGAAAGCTAAAAATAGGAAAGATTAAGAAAATGAATACAATTAGAATAACCAAACAATTCAATTTTGAAACGGGTCATGCATTGTATGGTTACGACGGAAAGTGTAAAAATGTTCATGGGCACAGTTATAAACTTTCTGTAACCGTAATTGGAAAGCCAAATAATGATATTGCAAATGTTAAATATGGAATGGTTATAGATTTCAGTGATTTAAAAACGATTGTAAAATCTGAAATCGTTGATGTTTTTGACCATGCAACTGTTTTTAATAAAAACACTCCTCATATTGAATTAGCAAATGAACTAAAAAAAAGAGGACACAATGTGATTTTAGTTGATTACCAGCCTACAAGTGAAATGATGTTGCTTGATTTTGCGAATAAAATAAAAAGAAGGTTGCCAGAAACTATTAAACTTCATTCTTTAAAACTACAAGAAACAGGTACTTCACACGCAGAATGGTTCGCAAGTGATCAAAGTAAATTATAAAAGCAAAAGGGATTTCGCTATTCTAAACTTGTTTTAGAATCTTATAGTGCAACATACTTTTTGATGAGAACCTGAAACAAGTTCTGGTTAGCGAAGTTTTACTTACCGTTAAAGGTATGCTGCATTCAAGGTTCTAACGCAACAAAAGGTTGCATTTTTTAGTGAGTCTAAGCTACAAATTTTAGTTCAGATTCCATTATTTCTTTAGGCGTTTTATAGCCAATAATTTTTCGAGGTCTGTTATTGAGTTTATTTTGT
>NZ_JAUYUD010000120.1 GCF_030692605.1 Lutibacter sp. | reverse complement strand
ACAAAATAAACTCAATAACAGACCTCGAAAAATTATTGGCTATAAAACGCCTAAAGAAATAATGGAATCTGAACTAAAATTTGTAGCTTAGACTCACTAAAAAATGCAACCTTTTGTTGCGTTAGAACCTTGAATGCAGCTTCTCGGTACAATTTTCTATCGAAAATCGAAGTGACAAAAAATCATCGTTAAAAATTAATTGCACCCAACGCGTTTAAATTAGTATTTTTTAGCTGAAATAATTTTTGAGTATAAATATCAAACCAGACTTAAATTTAATTTGTGAAATTGAATTTTGAAATTATTGAATTACTCCGAATTTTGGCTTTCTAAGTAAAAGTACAGACCACATATATTGTTAAATAATTTCAACTAAAGCATTGCTGCATTTTTGTTTTTATCACTTTGCTTAACTTTTTATTCTTTCAATTATTGTTAATTCTTTTAAAGTATATTTGTTTTTTAAAATTAGTCATTTAATAAAGGCTTAACTAACTGTTAATGAGTATTCAAAAAGGTAAATTTATATAATGAGAGGTGTTGTAACTAAATCTACTGGAAGTTGGTATACGGTTTTTAAAGAAGATAAAACCAAAATAGAATGTAGGTTAAAAGGAAAGTTTCGAATGAAAGGCATTAAAAGTACCAATCCGGTTTCTGTTGGAGATTATGTGAATTGGGAATATGAAGACGCCAAAATTACAGGTGTAATTAATAAAATTTTTGAAAGAAAAAACTACATTATTCGTAAATCTGTAAATTTATCAAAGCAAACACATATAATTGCTTCTAATATAGATGTCGCATTTTTAATTGTAACCATAGACAATCCACCAACATTTACAGGTTTTATTGATCGGTTTTTGGCTACTGCAGAGGCATATAGTATTCCTGTTATTATTTTGTTTAACAAAATTGACACTTTTACAAATGAAACAGAATATATTAAAAATCAATTCTCTGAAATTTACACAAAAATTGGGTATCAATGTTTGGATATTTCAGCAAAAACAGGAGTGAATATTGATAAGTTGAAGGAATTAATGAAAGGAAAGAAGTCTATGTTTTCAGGACATTCTGGCGTTGGAAAATCAACATTAATTAATACCATAGCTCCTCATTTAAATTTAAAAACAGCTGAAATTTCAAAACAACATAAACAAGGGATACATACTACTACTTTTGCCGAAATGTTTGAATTGAGTTTTGATGGTTTTATTATTGATACGCCTGGAATTAAAGGATTTGGTGTTTTTGATTTTAAACCTGAAGAAATAACCGATTATTTTCCTGAATTTTTTAAAATAAAACAAAAATGTAAATTCAATAATTGTTTGCATATTAATGAACCAATTTGTGCTATTAAAGATGCTATGGAAAAAGGTGAAATAGCTGTTTCTAGATATAAAAGTTATGTTCAAATGATTGAAGGTGATGAGGAACATTATCGCGTGGGACAATTTAATTAGAAATAAAATTATAGGTTTTATTGCTTTGGTTAAACTTAAAAATAAAAAAAAGCATCAAAATCGAATTGTACCCAAAGCACTTACATTTGAGGTCAATTAAAAACAACTAAAATAGTTCTATCATAAAATGAGAGTTGTAATTCAAAGAGTATCACAAGCTTCAGTAACTATAGATAATAAGGTAAATAGCAGTATTGAAAATGGCCTGTTAATTTTATTAGGAATAGAATCTTTAGACACAATTGAAGATGTAAATTGGTTGGTTAAAAAAATAATAAACCTTCGCATTTTTAATGACGAAAATGAAGTGATGAACAAATCGCTTATAGAAGTTGGAGGTGAGGCTTTGGTAATAAGTCAGTTTACGTTGCACGCAAATACCAAAAAAGGAAATAGACCTTCCTATATTTTAGCTGCTAGGCCTGAGATTGCCATACCTTTATATGAAAAATTTATTACTTGTTTAGAAACTTCTTTAAATAAAAAAGTTGGTACTGGAGAGTTTGGTGCCGACATGAAAGTTGCATTAGTAAACGATGGACCAGTTACTATTTTAATTGATTCAAAAAATCCTTCTTAGGTTTATAAAGTGTTAACATCATTGGAGCTTGCCAAAATAGGAATACAAAAAAGCAATACGTATTACATAAACAAAAAAATGATTTTTAGAGAAGCAACAGAAGAAGACATTGACAACTATATGATTGTTAGAATGGCGGTCAAAGAAAATGTTTTAAATAACCAAGCTTTAGTCACCAGAGGAGATAATGTAGATTATTTAACAAAATATGGAAAAGGTTGGGTGTGCGAAATTGATAACAAAATTGTAGGCTTTTCCATTGTTGGATTAATACAACGTAATGTTTGGGCACTTTTTGTGCTTCCAAAATTTGAAGGTGTAGGTATTGGACTAAAACTTCATGATATAATGTTGAATTGGTATTTTAGTCAAACTAACGAGAAAATTTGGTTAGGAACAGAACAAAAAACAAAAGCAGAAACTTTTTACAAAAATAGAGGTTGGATACAAGTAGGAATGCACGGAGACGATGAAATAAAATTTGAAATGACATTTAATGATTGGAAAAAATATAACAACTAACCGCTAACTAAGGTTATATGTACTTGTGTGTTCTTTCTTATTCTGAAAATTTCACTGGAATTTTCAGTTTTATATGTACTTGCAAAGGTTTGTGCTAATACACCTAACAATTCGTAGCCGAAGTGTTGAAATTCTTCAAGAGCTTAATAGTTAAATAAATCTTAAATAAAATTATCCATTGTAATTTAATTGTATTTTGCACAACTATAAGGCAAATTTTTAACTAAAATAAATTAAAAAAAATGAAAAAAATAGGATTACTAATAATCACCATTGCCTTTGTTTCTATGGCTTTTACAACTGCAAAAAAGGAGAATATTACAAAAACCTCGAATGTAACAAGTTCAACAATAAAATGGAAGGGTTATAAGCCAACAGGTTCGCATTCAGGAACTATTCAATTAGCTTCTGGAAAATTAGAAATTGATGGGGAAAAATTAAAAGGAGGTTCTTTTGTTGCAGATATGAGTACCATTAAAGATGATGATGGAAATGCCCGATTAGAGGGTCATTTAAAAAATCAAGATTTTTTTGAAGTAGATAAATACCCAACTTCAACATTTGTTATTACTAGTGTTTCTAATATTGGAAGTAAAACTATGGTTACTGGAGATTTAACCATAAAGGATGTTACCAAAAGCATTACATTTCCTGCAACAGTTGAGGTTAAAAGTGGTGTTGCAACATTAACAAGCGATACTTTTAAAATTAACAGAGCTCATTTTAATGTAAAATATCAATCAAAATCTTTTTTCGATGATTTAAAGGACAAATTTGTTGATGACGATTTTGATTTACAAGTTATTATTGTTGCAAAAGTTTAATTGTTTTATATTTGATTGTTAGGAAAGCTGTTTAAAATATTTTAAACAGCTTTTTTAGTTATATTAATTTAATAATTGAATATTCTTTAGTTGAAGTCATAACAAAAGTGCTCTGCACATTACTTACTGAATCTAAAACCGACAATTTATTTTTCAAAAAAGACTGGTAACTTTTCATGTCTTTAACAATTACCTTTAATAAGTAATCGTAATTTCCTGCTACATGGAAACATTCAACCACTTCATCAATTTTATTAATGGCATGTTCAAATTTGGTAATTAATTCTTTTGAATGAACAAGTAAAGAAACTTGACAAAAAACTTCCACATTAAAACCGGCTTTTTCCTTATCTAAAATAGCAACATAATTTTTTATAATGCCCGATTTTTCTAATCGTTTTATTCGTTCATAGGTTGGAGTTTGGGTTAAGCCAATTTTCAATGCAATTTCTTTTATGTTCACTTTTGAATTTTGTTGAAGTAAGTTAACAATTTGTTTGTCAGTGTTATCTAAAGAAATCATAAGTAGAATTTTTTGCTAAAATAATATAAAAAATATAAATTTTATAGAAAATAAATCTTTAATTATTAAAATATAAAGAAAAATAAACTAAAATAGTTAAATAAAACAGTTTATTAATGTGTTATGTGGTAATTTTATTAAAAAATTAATCATTATGAGTAATAAACCAGCTAACAATATTCAAGATTTACAATATTTTGGAGAATTTGGAGGTGTAAATCCTTCAATATCGGATTCGGCTACCTATACGTTTTTACATGCAAAAACAATGCTCGACACTTTCGAAGGGCACGCAGAAGGGTGTTATTTATATTCACGACATTCTAGTCCTAGTAATTTATATTTAGGGGAAGCTTTAGCTGCCATGGAATTCACTGAAACAGCAAATGTTTCTGGTTCAGGTATGGGAGCAATTACATCAACAATACTGCAAATTTGTGGGGCAGGAGATCATATTGTTTCGAGCCGTACAATTTATGGAGGCACCTATGCCTTTTTAAAGAATTTTACACCAAAATTCAATATAGAAACTTCATTTGTAGATATCACTTCGTTAGAAAAAATTGAAGCGGCTATTACTCCTACTACTAAAATGATTTATTGTGAATCTATTAGTAATCCATTATTAGAAATTGCAAATATTCCTGCTTTAGCTAAAATTGCAAATAAGTATAATATTAAATTGGTAATTGATAATACCTTTTCTCCGTTAATGTTGTCGCCTAACAAATTAGGTGCCCATGTAACCATTCATAGTTTAACTAAATTTATTAATGGTACTAACGATACCATTGGTGGAGTTGTATGTGGAACTCAAGATTTTATAAATAGCCTACGAAATGTAAATGATGGCGCAGCCATGTTATTGGGTCCTGTTATGGATAGTTTAAGAGCTGCAAGTATCTTAAAGAATTTAAGAACGCTTCATATAAGGATGAAAAAACATAGCTCAAATGCACAATTCTTGGCTGAAAAATTTGAAAAAGATGGGTTGAAAGTAGTTTATCCAGGGCTTAAAAAACATAAAGACCACGAACTTTTTAAAAGTATGTA
The DNA here is from genome assembly GCF_030692605.1 of Lutibacter sp. Lineage (GTDB taxonomy): Bacteria > Bacteroidota > Bacteroidia > Flavobacteriales > Flavobacteriaceae > Lutibacter. The sequence continues at coordinate 5,329 of NZ_JAUYUD010000120.1, read as the reverse complement.
CAATGAGGAGTATGGTTTTGGTGGGATTTTAACTTTAGATGTTGGCACAGTTGAAAAAGCAAATGAATTAATGGAATTAATGCAGCATAATAATTTAGGTTATTTAGCGGTGAGTTTAGGTTTTTATAAAACATTATTCAGTGCTTCAGGAACGAGTACATCTTCTGAAATCCCACACGAAGAACAAGTTGAAATGGGATTGTCTGACGGAATTATTCGTTTTTCAATAGGTTTGGATAACGACATTGAACGTACCTATAGAGCTATGCATAAATGTATGACCCAAGTAGGAGTGTTAAAGGAAAATATATATATTTGAGGTAGGTCGATTTTTATTATAACTATTTCAAGATTTTAAAACCTCACTCATGTATAGAGTGGGGTTTTTTTGTTGCAAAAGGAATCAAATTTATGTAATATTACATTTCTAAAAAAACAACTAAATGCAAGACAGCAATAACTTATCAGAAATAGAAATTGAAAATCAAAAAATAATTCTAAATAAAGAATTGAATATTTGGGAAGCACTTATTCCTGTAGTTTTATTAATGTGTATGTTGGCCTATAACATTTTTTTTGCCGGGGGTGAGTTGTTAGGGGAGTATTCTAATCAATTTATTTTATTAACCGGTGGTGTTTTTGCAGCCATTGTTGGTTTTTTAAATAAAGTTTCTTTAACAATTATGTTTAATGAAATATGGGAAAACTTAAAAAGTGTTTTTATTCCCATAACCATTTTATTTTTAGTAGGTGCTTTAGCTGGCACATGGTTGGTGAGTGGAATTATTCCCGCCATGGTATATTACGGTTTACAAGTTTTGAACCCAACTATATTTTTACCAGCCTCAGTTCTAATTGCTTCAGTAATTTCTATTGCAACTGGAAGTTCTTGGACAACCTCAGCTACTGTAGGTATTGCTTTAGTAGGAATTGGTTCGGCATTGGGAATTCCAACTGGAATGATTGCCGGAGCCGTTATTTCTGGAGCTTACTTTGGAGATAAAATGTCTCCTTTAAGTGACACCACAAATTTAGCACCCGCAATGGCAGGAACTGACTTGTTTACACATATTGCTTATATGACCTATACAACCGTACCAACTTATATTGTAACCTTAATTGTTTTTTCAATTTTAAGTTTTAATATAGAAACTTCGGGTAATGCAGACATAAGTGGATTGTTACAATCTATAAATAACACGTTTAACATTTCACCTTATTTATTTATAGTTCCTATAGCCGTTATTATTCTTATTGTAACTAAAACAAAACCCTTAATTGCTTTAGGTATAGGCGTTGTATTGGCAGGTATTTTTGCCTTCATTTTTCAACCAGAAATTTTGAGTAGCTTGTCTTCTTCAAAAGGGCGATCTATTTTTAACGCCGTTTTTGTGGATACTGAAATAGTAACAGACAATACAAAATTAAATGAACTTTTTAGTTCAGGAGGTATGAAGGGTATGCTTTGGACCATATTTCTTATATGTTGTGCTATGGTTTTTGGAGGTATTATGGATGCCATAGGTGCTCTTGCAAGAATCACAAGTGCGCTTTTGAATATTGCAACTTCAATATTTGGTTTATTTGCTAGTACAGTAGTTAGCTGTATAGGATTAAATGCTATTGCTTCAGACCAATATTTAGCAATTGTAATACCAGGTAAAATGTTTAAAAAAGCTTTTGAAGATAAAGAATTAGCCCCTGAAAATTTAAGTAGAACTTTGGAAGATTCAGGGACAGTTACCTCAGTATTAATACCTTGGAACACTTGCGGAGCTTACCAAAGTGGTGTTTTAGGTGTTGGAGTACATGAATATTTTTTCTATGCCATATTCAATTGGCTAAGTCCATTGACTACATTAATATTTGCAGCTTTTCAAATAAAAATTAGACAGCTGGTTACTAAGTAAGTTGAAAGTTAAAAAAACAGCAAATAGGTAAAGAGAAAGAAAATTTATTCAAAAGCCGAAAGTCGAAAGGCAAAAAAGATTTTTATGATTTTAAATGTTTCTGACGGTATTTAGATTTCGCTTATTTAAAGGATATTTAAAACTTATAACTCATAACGTACAACTTAAAACCTTTTTAAATAAACCAGTTCCAAACCAATCCAAATCGAACAGTTAAATCTCTGTATGGATAGTTTGGTGCTGAATAATAGTTTCTACCTGTAAAACTTGCTGTGAAATTTTCGACTTTTAAATAAATTCTTGTTCTTTTAATTTGAGCATTTACGAAAAAATCAAAAATGGGATAATTCCCTATTTTATCTGTATTCTGTACAATAAATTCACTTAACAACGGGTTGTATGCATTTGCATTAAAAGCTGTAAAGTATTTAAATGTTACACCAGTTTGCAAGTACAATGGCTTTCCTTTAAATATGTGATTAGCATAGTAGATGGTGTTTCTAGTTACCAATTCTGGCACGTTAAAGAAGGAAACACTATCAATTACTTTTTGATACATTACCGTATTTTCTAAAGTAAATTTTCCATAAGAAATAGAAGCGTTTAATTTTGCCTTTAAATAAGATAAGGTTTCATTGGCCTGAATTGGTTGAGAATTTTCGTTGAAATAGGTGTAGTTATCCACTAAAGTATAAGAAGCCTCAACACCACCCCAATTAAAAAGACTGAAGCCGGCACCTACAATTTTAATTTCTTCATTTTTAAAATTATTTTGCCAGTTGTAATTTAAATAATCACTTTGAAAAAGCAATTTATTGAAATCGGGCGATTTAGAAGTAACCTCAGCAAACCCTTTAAACGAGAAAATACTATCTTTTTTATAGGAAACATCAGATTTATAAGAGCTTCCAGATAGTTCACCAGAAATTATAGTAGTTGCATCAACATTTAATTTAAAATTGCCAAATTTTGTATTCCAATCTGCTCCAACTGAAAGAACATCACCTTTAAGTTTATCTGAAATAGTTTGGGTATTTAAATATAAAATGCTGTTATACTGATAATTATAATTTAGTTGATTTGCTTTTGCTCTCAAAACTCCAATTAAAGGAGCTTGTAATTCTAAATAGACCAGATTATCCATTACTTTATATGCTGAATGATCAGTGATACTTTTGCTAAAAGAATTACCAAAAATTTCATTTACAGCCCCTTGTTTAAAACGGTAGTGTTGTGTTTCATACATAAAAGTATGACCTAATTTTAAGCCGGCATACGGGCTTTTTTTGGCTGAAATTTTTGAAGAATCAATATTTTTAAAAACCTCGTTTACCAACAATGAATTTTTTTTAATTTTAACATCTGAAATAACAACTAAACTATCCTTTACAATGGAAATTGAATCTTTTGCCTCTGTTTTTAAAGGGATCTCACCTTTAACAGGTTTTGTTTTTGCTGAAACCTTGTCAGACTTTTTTGGAGAATCAATATTTTTTAAAACCTCGTTTACCAACAATGAATCTTTTTTAATTTTAACATCTGAAATAACAACTAAACTATCCTTTACAGTGGAAATTGAATCTTTTACCTCTGTTTTTAAAGGGATCTCACCTTTAACAGGTTTTGTTTTTGCTGAAACCTTGTCAGACTTTTTTGGAGATTTAATTTTAGGCTCATATATTTGGTTTGATATCAGAGTAACTTTTTGATCAATGTAATACCGTTTTCCATCAAATATAGTTTCGGCATCAATATAATTTACTTCCAAACGTCCTCGATCTATATAATTAGGATCATTAGCTTCAAAATAACCGATCGATTCTTCTGTTAAACCACCATTTTCATTATTCGTTAAATCAAATGATGAAAAATGACCTCTAATTGCATAAGTATTGTTTTTTGAATGATAATTAAATGATGTTCTAAAATTACCATGACTAGACAAAGAATACCTATATTTTCCTAAAGAACGAAGTCCCTTATAGGCTGCCGAAAAGTTAGTTTGTGGCGATGTGTTCATGGTTAGAAAAGCATCCAAAACTTGCCCTTGTTCTAAACCAGTTCTATACATAACTTCAGAAGTTGGAGTAGGTACATTGTAATAAAACACATCTTCTATTTTATAATAATTATACTGTTTACTAGAAGCTCCAATTGAAGGTATTAAAGAGGAGTTACTAAAATTATAACCAAGTTTAGAAAAAGTTTGTCCTTGATTATGAAAAGGCAATAATTCAAAATCATCTTTTCTTAAGTAATTGAATTTAAAATATTTAGCTAATGTTAAAGTAGTGTCTATTACCGTAGTGTCATTTATAACAGAAATAACTTTATAATCTGTATATTTAGTTGTACCACTTAATTTTACTGTAATTTCCTCTTGAAAAGTCGTACTGTCGCTCTTAAATAGCTGACCCTCTGCACTATTCAAATTTTTCCTTTGAGCAGTTAGTGTAGTCAAAAAAACTCCAAAAAAAATAATTAAAAAATAATTTTTCATTTGTCTAAATTTACGAACGCTTATGTATCTATTTCATATGCATAGAATGCATAAAGCAGCAAAGGTAAAATATTTGAACGAAACCAATTCATTTAAATTATGGCGGACCATTAAAATTAATTTTTTAAAAGGCATTATTGTTTTGGTTAAAAAAAAGTGAAAGAAATTACTAGTAATTTTGACAAAATAGTAAGATGGGACTCAAAATAAGTTATTTAAAATACGTTATTGAAGCGGGTACAGATGAGGCAGGAAGGGGATGTCTTGCTGGGCCTGTAGTTGCTGCTGCGGTTATTTTACCAATAAATTTTAACCATCCTTTATTAAATGATTCAAAACAATTAACTCATAAACAGCGAGAATTGCTCCGTCCAATTATTGAAAATAATGCAATTGCTTTTGGTATTGCCTCTGTTTTTGAGACTGAAATAGACCAAATAAATATATTACAAGCATCTATTTTGGCAATGCATAAAGCTATAGATCAACTGCAAATAAAACCAGAACATATAATTGTTGATGGCAATAAATTTAATTCATATAAAAATATCCCACACACCACTATTGTTAAAGGTGATGCCAAATTTATGAGTATAGCCGCAGCTTCTGTTTTAGCAAAAACATATAGAGACACATATATGGAAAATTTGCATAACTCATTTCCAGCTTATAATTGGGAGAAAAACAAAGGGTATCCAACAAAGGAGCATAGAACTGCTATAGCCAGTTTTGGAATTACGGAACATCACAGAAAATCGTTTAAATTACTTCCAGATCAATTTATATAAAGTCTATTAAATATTTACAATTAAATTGGATAGATTTTTCCCTAATTGGTTTTCAGACTTGAATGTATTCATTAATTCATTGAATTTCGTTAATCTATCTTCCATTTTTTCTAAATATCTATTATGTGAAA
>NZ_JAUYUD010000105.1 GCF_030692605.1 Lutibacter sp. | reverse complement strand
AACGTGTTCAACTTCAACAGGAAGTTTTATAATTACAAACTATAATGCTACTTATACCTATGCTGTAACTCCATCAACAGGAGTTACTCAATCAGGAAATACAATTACAGCACCGGCAGGAAGTTATACGGTAACAGCAACCTTAGGATTTTGTGCATCAGGAGGATCTTTACTCGTTCAAATTGTAGCAAATGCAACAAATACTTGGAATGGTTCAGTTGATTCAGATTGGAATACTGATGGAAATTGGTGTAGTGGAGTGCCTAGTGTTTCAAATAATTTGAATGTAATTATACCATCTGGTATAACTAGATATCCAGTATTAAGTGCTGGTTCTAATGGTTATGTCGAAAATATCTTATTAGAAAGTGGCTCCAAATTAACTGTTGATAATAATTATTTATTTATTAAAACAAATCTTACCTTAAATGGGGTAATAGATTTAAATAATGAGTCTCAGTTGATACAAGCAGTAGGTAGCACTTTTAATCCGGCAAGTATAGGATCTATTGAAATAGATCAGCAAGGCACAGGAAATAGTTTTAGATATAACTATTGGGGATCTCCGGTAAATACAAATGGAACTGAATATACCATTGGTGGAGTTTTAAAAGATGGTACTAATACAGCTTTTAGGAGTATTGATTATGGGGCCTCTCACACATATGCTGATGGAGCAGCTTCTATTTCTCCAGCTCTTATAAAATTAAGTACGTATTGGATGTACAAATTAGAAAATTCTGGCCTTGGTTATAGTGCTTGGTTTCGCGTAAGTAATAATTTAAGTTTAAAAATAGGTCAAGGGTTTACAATGAAAGGATCTAATACAAGCGATGCAGAACAAAATTACACCTTTGTTGGTAAACCAAATAATGGCACAATTAATTTAACAGTAAACGGTGGGTTTCATAATTTAATTAGCAATCCTTATCCTTCAGCAATAGATGCAAATCAATTTATTAATGATAATAGCCCAACCGGAACAGCTTCAATTGGAAATAACGGCTCGTTGTATTTTTGGGAACATTATGGAGGAGATACCCATAATTTGTCGGGGTACCAAGCAGGATACGCAACTTACAGTTTGGGTGGCGGAGTTCCAGCATCCGCATATATAGGTTTAGGAGGAGGTTCATCTGTAAAGGGAAAACCAGGCCGTTATATACCTGTTGGGCAAGGCTTTTTTGTTGTTGGTGATGCTGATGGAGGGCAAATTCAATTTAATAACGGCCAACGTATTTTTGTGAAGGAATCGCAGGTAGATGGTTTCGGGAATCCGTATTCAGTTTTTATGAAGCCGAGCAATAGTAACGAAAAAAATGTTAGTTCTGACCTTTCTGATCTTCGACAAAAAATAAGAATAGGTTTCGATGCCCCTAAAATTAATCACCGTCAATTGTTGCTCACTATAGATAAAAATGCAACAAAAGGTATAGATTGGGGATATGATGCACCAATTTATGAAATTTTTGAAGATGATATGTATTGGATATTGGAAGATAAAAAATACGTAATTCAATCAACAAACACGCTAAATTTAGATACTGAATTTGCATTTGGAATTCAAACAAAAAAAGGTGGTTTAATTAAAATAAGTATAGATGAACTTGAAAATATTGACAAAAGTTTTTCCATTTTAATTAAAGACAATCTTACCGGTGAAACCTATAAAATTAACGACCAAGCATTTGAAATTAATTTAGAAAAAGGCGAGTATGTAGATAGATTTTCGTTAGTTTTTCAAACTAGATTATTTACTAAAGACGAAATGACCATAATTGAAGGTGTAAAAGTATTTATGAATAATCACAGTTCAGAATTAACCATAAAAAAAATAGTAGATGCTGATATTACAAGTATTCAATTGGTTAATTATTTAGGACAAACCATACAAACGTGGAAAGGCAATTATACGGCAAGAACGTTAACATTTCCTGTAAAACAAGCCACAGGCGTTTACATTGTTCAAGTGTATACAACTAATGGAAAATTCAGCAAGAAGATAATTATTGAATAATTTGATTTTTAAATCCTATTTAAAAGCAGCCAATCCAGTTATATCTTGTCCTGTGATTAGCAAATGAATATCGTGAGTACCTTCATACGTAATTACACTTTCTAAATTCATCATATGACGCATAATAGAATATTCGCCAGTAATTCCCATTGCGCCGAGTATCTGGCGCGCTTCTCTAGCAATATTAATTGCCATTTCAACATTATTTCGTTTCGCCATAGATATTTGAGCAGTAGTAGCTCTATTCTCGTTTTTAAGCACCCCTAAACGCCAAGTTAATAATTGAGCTTTGGTAATTTCAGTAATCATTTCAGCTAATTTTTTTTGTTGTAATTGTGTTGCTCCAATTGGTTTATCGAATTGAACTCGTTGTTTTGAATAACGCAATGCCGTGTCGTAACAGTCCATAGCAGCTCCAATAGCTCCCCAAGCGATGCCATATCGTGCAGAGTCTAGACAGCCCAGTGGAGCGCCTAAACCATCTTTAAGAGGTAAGATATTTTCTTTTGGAATTTTAACATTGTCAAAAATTAATTCACCTGTTGCAGAAGTTCTTAAAGACCATTTGTTATGTGTTTCAGGTGTTGTAAAACCATTCATACCTCGCTCAACAATTAACCCTTTTATACGACCTTCTTCATTTTTTGCCCAAACAATAGCGATATCTGCAAAAGGGGCGTTTGAAATCCACATTTTTGCACCATTAAGGACATAATGGTTTCCCATGTCTTTAATATTAGTAACCATACCACTTGGATTTGAACCATGGTCTGGTTCTGTTAAACCAAAACAACCTACAAATTCACCACTTGCAAGTTTTGGTAGGTATTTTTGTTTTTGCTCTTCGCTTCCATATTTCCAAATAGGATACATTACTAACGAAGATTGCACCGAAGCTGTAGATCTAACACCTGAATCACCACGCTCAATTTCTTGCATAATTAAACCATAAGAAATTTGATCTAAACCAGCTCCACCGTATTCTTCTGGAATATAAGGCCCAAAAGCACCAATTTCTGCCAAACCTTTAATAATTGAAGTTGGAAATTTGGACTGTTGAGCCGCTTCTTCAATAATAGGAGATACCTCTCTTTTTACCCATTCTCTTGCAGCATTACGCACCAAAAGATGCTCTTCGGTTAATAATTCATCTAGCAAATAATAATCTGGAGCTTGGAATAAATCTTGTGACATATTTTATGTATTTTTAATTCTCACAAATTTAATAATTTATGTCACTTTTAAATTGTTTTATAAATTTCTTTTATGGTTACTTTTGTAGTATAAAGAAAAACATAACAGGAATATTGGTTGGAATAGTAGCAGTTTTGATTTATTAACAATAAGGTTATTCATTTTGAACACATCAGATTATATCCCATTTTAATTAGTTGGCATGAAATACACATTAGGTAAAATCGAAAAATTAAAAAGCAGAACGGCTATTCAAGATTTATTTTCTGAAGGAAAACGCATCAATGCTTACCCGTTGCAATTGATATATTTACCTTATAGTTTTGACGACAATGCACTTATTAAAGCGGGTTTTTCGGTTCCTAAAAGAAATATTAAATTAGCGGTACACCGAAATAGAATTAAAAGAGTATTGCGCGAAGTATATAGATTGAACAAACAATTATTTATAGAAAATATAAAAACACCTTCTGTATTTATGTTTATTTTTATGGCAAAAGAAGAAATAAATTATGAAGATTTAACCTTGGCTTTTAAAACAATTTCTGCAAAATATTTGATTAAAATAAAAGAAGATGAGCAAAATTAAGAAGATAATTATAGGTTTTTTTGGAGCCATAACTATAATGGTTTCAGTCGGGTTTCAATCAGATTTTTTTGAAATAGCAAAGCAAATAGACATTTATACTACCTTGTTTAAAGAATTAAACAGGTATTATATAGACGAGGTTAATCCAGCAAAAATTACCAACCAAGCTATTAATAATATGCTTCAAAATTTAGATCCATACACAAGATACTACGATGAGCAAAATATTGAAGATGCCAGAATAGAAGCTACTGGAGATTTTGGCAGTATTGGAGCTATTACTTTATTTAAAAATAAGAAACTGAGTGTTAGGGAAATAATTAAAAATTCTCCTGCTGAAAATTCTGGGATAAAACCAGGCGATAATATTATTAAAATTAACGATGTTTTGGTAAAGGATTTTGATGAAAAAGGAGCTGCAATGTTATTAAATGGCGTGCCAAATAGTACGGTAAATCTTCAAATTGAACGCCTACAAAAAATGATGGAATTTACTGTTATTCGAAAAAAAGTGGAAGAAAATCCTGTTCCGTATAGTACAATGCTAGATGCCGAAGTTGGTTATATTGCCTTTACTACATTTAACGCTAAGGCTTCATCAGAAATTAAAAAAGCAATGGAGGCTTTAAAAGATCAAGGAATGAAAAAATTGATTATAGACGTAAGAGGTAATCCCGGGGGATTATTGATGGAAGCGGTTAAAATCACTAATTTTTTCATTCCAAAGGGGAAAACGGTTGTTACTACAAAAGCAAAATTCGAAAAATGGAGTGAAACCTTTAAAACTAATGTTGAACCAATAGAGCCAACCATTCCAATTGCTATTTTAATCAATTATAGTTCCGCTTCTGCTTCCGAAATATTGGCAGGGTCTTTACAAGATTATGATAGAGCGGTAATAGTTGGACAACGTTCTTTTGGTAAAGGATTGGTTCAGAGATTTTTACCATTGTCTTATGGAACTCAAATGAAAATAACGATTTCAAAATATTATACCCCAAGCGGTAGATGCATTCAAGAATTAGATTACACCAATAGAGATGAAAAAGGTACTGTACCTAAATTTTCAGATGTTGGAAGAGAGAAATTAAAAACTGAAAATGGTAGAATTGTATATGGTGGTGGAGGAATTTTACCCGATGTTGAAAGTGCCACTCAAAATCTAACCAAAACAACCGAAACCTTGTTGAATTCTGATGCCCTTTTTAATTATGTAACAGATTATTTTTACAATAATAAAACAATAGCAGAACCTTCAAAATTTAATTTGAATGAATCGAGTTTTGTTTCACTTGAGCGCTATTTAATTAATAATCATTCAAACTTTGAAACAGAAACCGAGTTGGAATTTAAAAAGGCTTTTCAGAAAGCGACTTTAGAAAATTTGAATAAAAATACCACTATTAGTTATGAAAATCTTTTAAAAGAAATTCAGTCTGAAAAAATGAAAGAGTTGGTCAAAAACAAAACTGAAATAACCCATAAATTAACCGAAGAAATTGTTAAAAGATATTACAATGTTGAAGGTGTTTACAAGCAAAAAGTTGCATTTGACACTACCATTATAGACGCAATGGCAATTTTAAACAATCAAAAAAAATATCAATCTATATTAAAGAATTAGTAAAAAAAGTATAAGTAAATCGTTCGAAAGTGAAATTAGCGTTCAACCCTTCACCTTTCACATTTTACCTTTTACCTTTTTCAGAAAGGGCATTAAGCAAATAATAACATAAATTGTATCTTTGCAAACCAAAACATTTATATGGAAAACTCAAAAATAAAAGGAAGAACAAGAGCGCAAGAATCTTCAAGTGCTATTGAGCGTTTATATATTTCTATGCGTCATCTATTTAGTAGAGGATTTTATAAGCCAATGGGCGTTTCTGGAGATGCGCTGAGGCAAGCACTTTTGTTACTTCGGCCTGAAATTTACGGATCTATAGCCGAAGAAAAAGTTGAATTAAACGGATTGGTTTATGTTATCGAAAGGCTTCCTAATGGAATTGACGAATGTCGTTTTATAAATTTAACTTCAGAAGAAGGATATTCAAATTCTCATTTTACCCCAATTATTCCTCCTAAAAGAAAAAGAAATTGTTTTAGAATTGATAAAGATCAAATGAATATAGAGGTAACTCGTGGACGTTCAGAAATATATGATATTTTAACTCACTTGACTTTTTTATTTATAGAATCTCATAAAATAGCAGATCGAGTTCTAATTAATCTAGAGACAGATACCATTAGAGAGTGGAAAAAATTAGAAGAAAATGTGCTTCATAACAGAAAATTATCTAAAGATGAACGCGATATTATGCTGGCTCATGTGGCAAGTATTTTGGGAAGAACTTTTCAAGAAACTCAAAAAGTACACGGTACATTAAGCGAAAAAAATAATCCAGATCGATTCTTTCAGATAATTTATTGGCTTGGTCACATAGCAATACAGGAACGAACAACCAATTTAAAAAGAACCATCACTTTTAGTCCAGTTTTAAGAGAACGAATTGGGCATCATATTTATGGCGAAATTTGGGCAAATAATATTAAGAAGGTGTTGGTTGAAAGCAACTTAATTCATAGACCAATTCATATTATAAGTGCTAATCTGCACAGTGTTATGAATTCTATTTATGCTCCTATTGTTTTAGCAAATCATATAAAAAACGGAGATCTTATTGGTCTTTTTGAACTTTTAAGCAATGATGAAAACGATGATTTAAGAAAGCAAGTTATAACATACGCATCTGAGAACGGATTAACTTATATTAAAGATACATCGGGGACCATTATTAATGTTCAGGTTATTGATACAGATAAAATTGATTTAAGCAAAACAATTTATAGCGAAAATGTTAGTGAAATAGCCGAAGAAAAACCAGTGCTTATAGTTATGGATTATGCTTTTGGTGAGCAAGCCTTTGAAACTATGGACGAATTGTTAAAACCTTATAAAGAAAACGGTGGAAAGTTGCACCTAAATGTAGAATCTATTTCTATAATGGGAAAAGCCGGAATTTTAGAAGGTGGAAAAGGAGATATTATGATTCCTTCTGCACATGTGTTTGAAGGTACAGCCGATAATTACCCATTTAAAAATCAACTAAAAGTAAAAATGTTTAAAGATTGCGGTTTAGCAGTTTATTCTGGAGCTATGATTACCGTGTTAGGAACATCACTTCAAAATAAAGATATTTTGAAATACTTTAATGGTTCTACTTGGAAAGTAACAGGGTTGGAAATGGAAGGAGCGCATTATCAAAAAGCCATTCAGGCTGCGTCTAAAATTAGAGGGAATATATCTAAAAAAGTAAAAGTAATGTATGCATATTACGCTTCAGATAATCCGTTAGAAACTGGAAGTACCTTAGCATCAGGAGGTTTAGGAACAACAGGTGTTAAACCTACCTATGTAATTACTCAAAAAATATTAGAGCAAATTTTTAAATAAAATAAATTTCAGGAAGTAAAAAAGGAATATAAAAATGAATGTACTTATTTTAGGTTCGGGAGGTAGAGAGCATGCATTTGCATGGAAAATAGCACAAAGCAATTTATTAACTCAATTATTTATTGCTCCAGGAAATGCAGGAACCTTAAAATTTGGAATAAATTTAGATGTAAACCCGAACAATTTTAATGATATAAAAAAAGTTGTATTAACCTATAATATCGCATTGGTTGTTGTAGGTCCAGAAGAACCTTTGGTGCTGGGTATTCACGATTTTTTTTTGAAAGATGAACAATTGCATAAAATTGCTGTAATTGGACCTCAACAATATGCTGCACAATTAGAAGGCAGTAAAGAATTTGCCAAGGAGTTTATGTTTAGACACAACATTCCAACAGCCGCGTATAAAAGTTTTACCACTTCAAATTTAGATGAAGGCTATCAATTTTTAGAAACACTACAAGCCCCTTATGTTTTAAAAGCAGATGGATTGGCAGCTGGGAAAGGGGTGTTAATTTTGAATGATTTACAAGATGCTAAAAATGAACTGACAGAAATGTTAGCCCATCAAAAATTTGGTGCTGCAAGTAGCAAAGTGGTTATTGAAGAATTTTTGGATGGTATTGAGCTAAGTTGTTTTGTGTTAACCGATGGGAAATCGTATGTTAATTTACCAACCGCAAAAGATTATAAACGTATTGGCGAAGGAGATAAAGGATTAAATACAGGTGGAATGGGAGCGGTTTCTCCAGTACCTTTTGCTAGCGAAAAGTTATTAAAAAAAATTGAAGAAACTATTATAAAACCTACTATTGAAGGGTTGCAAAAAGATAATATACCTTACAAAGGTTTTATTTTCTTTGGTATTATAAAAGTAGACCAAGAACCTATGGTAATTGAGTACAATTGCCGCATGGGAGATCCTGAAACCGAAGTGGTTATTCCGCTTATTGAAAGTGACTTTTTAGAGTTGTTAATTGCAACGGGTAAGAATGAATTGCACACTAAAACCATTGAGTTAAAACCTGAAAGTGCTTGTACTGTGATGTTAGTTTCTGGTGGATATCCAGAAGATTATGAAAAAGGTAAAGAAATTTTAGGTTTGGAAAAGGTTGAAGATAGCATTGCTTTTCACGCAGGAACAACACTTAAAAATGAAATGGTTTTAACCAATGGAGGAAGAGTAATTGCAGTTACTTCTTTTGGAGAAAATTACAAAGAAGCCTTAAAACAATCCTATAAAAACATTGACAAAATTTGTTTTGAAGGAATGAATTACAGAAAAGATATTGGTTTTGACTTGTAAAAAAAAATTCTTGTTGCACCCTTAAACTGGGGATTAGGTCACGCTACGAGATGCGTACCGATTATTAATGGTTTAATTGAAGCTAATTTTGAGCCTATTATTGCAAGTGACGGAGATTCATTAATATTACTTAAGAAAGAATTTCCTTTTTTAACATCGTATCAACTACCAGCCTATAAAATTTCCTATTCAAAAGGAAAATTTCTTCAATTAAAGTTAATTGCCCAATTACCAAGACTTTTTTTTACACAAAAAAAAGAGAAAAAAGTTGTAGCGCAAATTATTGAAAAAGAAGAAATTATAGGGCTAATTTCAGACAATAGGTTTGGAGTAATTAATGCTAAAATCCCGTCGGTTTATATAACACATCAACTGAATGTTTTATCTGGTTTAACAACCTATTTCACTTCAAAAATACACCAATATCACATTAATAAATATACCGAATGTTGGGTTCCAGATATAAATGAGAATAACAATTTATCTGGTAAATTGAGCCGTTTAGAAAGGGCTAAATTTAAAATTAAACACATTGGAATATTAAGTAGATTTAAAGCAAAGGAACTGCCTTTTAAATACGATATAATTATAGTTTTATCGGGTCCAGAACCGCAACGAAGTTTATTGGAGCAAATATTAATTCAAGAATTCTTAAACTTTAAAGGTACTGTTTTAATGGTAAGAGGTTTATTTAAAAATGAGCCAGACCTAAGAATATCGGAGAGTTTTAATTCGATAAATTATTTAATTGGAGATCAATTACAAGACGCCATAATACAAAGTAAACTGGTAATTTCAAGATCTGGCTATTCTACCATTATGGATTTAGCAGTTTTAGGCAAGAAAGCTTTTTTTATACCAACACCTAGTCAAAAGGAACAATTGTATTTAGCCAAAAGAATGAAAAAATTAGGCATTGCACCAAGTTGTTTTCAGCACGAATTTACCACAGAAAAATTAAAACAAATTGAAAATTTTAAAGGGTTTTCGGTATCAAAACCAGAATTAAATCTTAATCTTTTTAGACTTTTCAATAGTAAATGAAAAGGTCGTACCTTTCTGATATTCACTTTCTAAAAAGATTGATTCATCATGCGATTCAACAATATGTTTTACAATAGATAAGCCAAGTCCAGAACCACCTTGTTCTCTAGACCTACTTTGGTCAACTCTGTAAAATCGTTCAAATACTCTAGCTTGATGTTCTTTTTTAATCCCTTCTCCATTATCTGAAACTTTCACCAATAATTTATGCTCATCAAAAGATTCAAAACTTACTACTGTTGTCCCTTTTGTTTTACCGTATTTAATAGAGTTTACAATTAAATTAGTTAAAACTTGCTCAAAACGCTCTACATCTCCAATTACAATAATATCGGCATGGTATTTTCTATTAAATTGTAGTTTTATAGCTCTTTTTTTAGCCTTCATTTCTAACAACTCAAAAACATCTGTAACCAATTCAACAATGTTAAAAGGCTGTTTGTCTAAATAAAAATCTTCCGATTCTAATTTCGAAATTAAATCTAAATCTTTTACTATTGAAATGAGACGATCAACTCCTTTGTTGGCTCTTTTAAGATATTTTTTAGTTAGTTTTTTATCCTCTAAAGCACCATCTTCTAGGGTAAGTAAATATCCTTGAACTGTAAATAGTGGGGTTTTTAACTCATGAGAAATATTCCCTAAAAACTCTCTTCGATAATTTTCTCTGAGATGTAAATTTTTAATTTGTTGTTGTTTATTTTCGGCAAATTTTTGAACCTCTCTAGATAAAGATGCCATATCCGAAGTCATAGGTGTTTTGTTTAAATCGGACGAATCCAAAATAGAAACGCTGTCGTATATTTTTTTAATTCGTTGAAAAATAAATTTTTCAAGACGGTATTGTATAATTAAAAAAGTAAATAAAAATATTACTGTTGCATGCCAAATAATAAAGAGTGGTTGAAAAGCAGACTCTAAAAAAAAAATAGAAGAAAAAAATATGGCAATCGATGTGAAAAACGAGATTAATATGGATGACCAAAAAGCAAAAGAATATGTTTTTTTAATCTTCATCTAAAACAAATTTATAACCAACACCTTTCACTGTTTTAAAGTAATTATCGCCAATTTTCTCCCTTAATTTTCTAATATGCACATCTATAGTTCTCCCACCAACAATAACATCATTCCCCCAAACCGCGTCTAAAATCTCATCGCGTTTAAAAACTTTACCAGGTTTAGAAGCTAACAAAGAAAACAATTCAAATTCTTTACGAGGCAAAGAAAGTTTTTCACCGTTTTGAATTATTACATACTCTTCTTTATCAATAATGATATTTCCTACAGTTATTTGCTCTTTTTCAACTGAATTATTGTCATAAACCCTTCTTAAAAGTGCTTTTATTTTACTAACTAATAATTTCGGCTTTATTGGTTTTGTAATATAATCATCGGCACCAACATCAAAGCCAGCAACTTGAGAATAATCTTCACCACGTGCAGTAAAAAAGGTGATTAAAACATGTTCAAGTCCTTTGGTGGCTCTTATTTTTTCACAAGCTTCGATACCATCCATTTCGGGCATCATAATATCTAAAATAATGAGGTGTGGATTTACTTTTTTTGCTATTTTTAATGCCTCAACTCCATTTTTTGCCGTATAAATTTTATAATTTTCATTCTTTAAATTGTATCCAACTATTTCTAGAATATCTGGCTCATCATCAACCAATAAAATTTTAATATCAGAATTATTCATAAGTTTTATTTATATAAAATAACATTCAAAAGTACCTTTAAATTTAGGAATAAAAAACATAATATAAAAAAGCAACTAAATCATAACCATACCTTAACATTGCGTTTAATTTAATTTAAAATGGAGTTGAATTAGATTTTGATTTAACAAATGGTTTTTTTTGTTATATTTATGTAAAAAATAAGCTATGAATTTAAACCTTGATTTTGAGAAAATCCTGTTTTTGGATATTGAAACAGTTCCAGAAGTTGAAAATTTTGAAGAGTTATCTAAAATTAAAAAGGAGTTATTTGATGCAAAAACGCAGTATCAAAGAAAAGATGAAATAACTGCTGAGGATTTTTACCAACGTGCTGGAATTTGGGCTGAATTTGGCAAAATTGTTTGTATCTCAGTAGGTTATTTTACCAATTTTAAATCAGATTCAAGAAATTTTAGAGTCACATCATTTTATGGTGAAGAAAAAAAAGTGTTAGAAAATTTTGCGGCTTTAGTACTCAAACATTTTGACAAACCTAATCATTTACTATGCGCTCATAATGGGAAGGAATTCGATTTTCCTTATATTTCTCGGAGAATGATTATTAATCAAATTAAGCTACCCAACAGTTTAAATTTATTTGGTAAAAAACCGTGGGAAATTCAGCATTTAGACACTATGGATTTATGGAAATTTGGCGATTACAAACATTTTACTTCGTTAAAATTATTAACTGAAATTTTACAAATACCGTCGCCAAAAGATGATATTAGCGGAAGTGATGTTTCCCAAGTTTTTTATAAAGAAAATAATTTAGAAAGGATTGTTATTTATTGCGAAAAAGATACGATTGCCGTTGCGCAATTATTACTTCGTTTTAACAATGAGCCATTGCTTCAAGAGGATCAAATCATCAAAATTTAACCTTCTTGGATAGATAATAATAGCATCCACCGATCTTCTTTTTTAGCAATACTTTCTATTATTTCTTGTAGTTTTATAGACAAATTATTAAAATCTTCTCCTGCAATAGTTCCAGAAACAAAAAGCGATTCAATCTCTTTTTTAGCTGTTTCTAATTGTTCAATTTCACTCTCAATGGTATCCAATTCCATTTTTTCTTTGTAAGAAAGTTTTACTTTTTCAACGCTTTTTTCTTTGGCTTCAATTTTTTTAGGGGTTATTACTTTGGTAGGTTTAGAATCTTCATAAACCCGATAATCGGTATAATTTCCTGGAAAATCTTCAATTTCTCCATCACCATTAAACACAAATAAATGATCTACAATTTTATCCATAAAATAACGATCGTGAGAAACAACCAATAAACAACCTGGAAAATCTAATAAAAATTCTTCCAAAACATTTAAGGTTACAATATCTAAATCGTTGGTAGGCTCATCAAGTATTAAAAAATTTGGATTTTGAATTAGAACTGTACATAAAAACAATCTTTTTTGCTCACCACCACTCAGTTTTTCAACAAAATCGTATTGTTTTTTAGGACTAAATAAAAATCGTTCTAAAAGTTGGCTAGCAGAAATTTTTCTTCCTTTGGTTAACGGAATGTATTCTCCAAATTCTCTAATAACTTCTATAACCTTTTGCCCAGGTTTAATAACAATCCCATCTTGTGTATAGTATCCAAATTTAATGGTTTCTCCAACAACAACTTTACCAGAATCTAAAGGAATATTTCCTGTTATTAAATTTAAAAAGGTTGATTTTCCTGTTCCATTTTTGCCAATAACACCTATACGTTCACCTCTTTTAAAAACATATTCGAAATTTTTAATAATTTGAAGATCTCCAAAAGATTTTGAAATATGATGAAGTTCTAAAATTTTGGAACCCATTCGCTCCATGTTAATTTCTAATTGAACAGTATGATTATTTCTTCGTTTTTGAGCTTCTTCTTTAATGGCGTAAAAATCGTCTATTCTAGATTTAGATTTAGTAGTTCTAGCTTTTGGTTGGCGACGCATCCACTCTAATTCTTTTTTAAATAGGTTTTTTGCTTTTCCTAAAGTTGCTTGTTCTTGAGTAATTCGATCTTCTTTTTTTTCTAAATAATACGAATAATTTCCTTTATAAGTATAAAACTCACCTTCATCTAATTCAACAATTTCATTACAAACACGTTCTAAAAAATACCGGTCGTGGGTAACCATAAATAGGGTGACTTTTTCTTTTTCGAAATAGCTTTCTAACCACTCAATCATTTCTAAATCTAAATGGTTGGTTGGCTCATCTAAAATTAGTAAATCGGGCTTATGAATCAAAATAATAGCAAGTGATAAACGTTTACGCTGACCACCAGAGAGTGTATCAATTTTTAGTGAAAGATCTTCTAATTTTAATTTAAACAGAATTTGTTTGTATTGGGTTTCAAAATCCCAGGCTTGGGAAAGTTCCATTTTTTCAAATGCAATTTGATACGCTTTAGTGTCATTTGGGTTTTTTAAAGCGTGTTCGTATTCCTCAATAATTTTCAGCGTTTCGTTATCCGAATTAAAAATAGATTCTTCAATGGTTAAATTCAGATCTAAGGTTTCTATTTGACTTAAATAAGCAATTTTTAATCCTTTTCTAGATACCACTTGCCCGTCATCTGGTGAGTCTAAACCGGCTATAATATTTAATAATGAAGTTTTTCCTGTTCCATTTTTGGCTATAAAAGCAATTTTTTGATCTTGATTTATACCAAAGGAAATATTTTGAAATAAAGAAACTTCACCAAAAGATTTGGAAATATTTTCAACCGAAACGTAATTCATTCTTTTAAATTTTCGACAAAGCTACATAAAATAATTGCCACTTCAACGAATGAAAAAAGGAGCAATTATGTGAAACAATACAGATTTAGAAAGGCATGTTGATAGGTCTTTTCTTATAATTTCCAATTTAAAAATTTAAAGCAATAGTTGTATATTGCGCGGTAAAATGAAACAGGTTTTTAAATATAGCACGTTGGTAATAGGAATATGTTTTTTCCAAACAATTGCAATTGCTCAAACTGAGGTTTCTTCAGGGGAAAAAAGGTTTAATTTTGAAACTTACTTTTTCGAAGCTCTTAAGCAAAACGCCATTGAAAATTATGTGAAAGCTATTGAGAATTTAGAAAACTGTTTGGAGATTGATAGAGAAAATACGGCAGTTTTTTTTGAGTTTTCAAAAAATTACTTTCAGTTAAAAAAATATTTTGAAGCGGAGTTATTTATTGACAAAGCGCTTGTTTTAAATCCTTTAAATAAATTTATGTTAATCCATAAGGTTGAAATTTTAAAAAGGAAACAAGATTATAAATTGGCCATTGAAATTCAACAGAAATTAGTTAAAAATTATCCTGAATATAGTGATGGATTGCTAGAATTATTTTTTTTAAATAAAAACAATAAAGAGGCCGAACAATTAATTCTTAAAATGGAAATGAGTGGACTTTCAACATTAAAATCGAATGAATTAAAAGATTTAATGGAGTTAGAAAACAGAAAGGAAATTGTACTAAAACCAATTTTAAAAGGTCAAAACCAAAGTTTTGAAGAACTAAAAAATCGATATCTTCAACATAAAGAATACTCTATTTTGAAACAGATTTTAGAAATAGAATTACAACAAGGGTTATTTGATTTGATGTTTGAAGATAGTAAAAACGGTCTTGAGTTATTTCCTTCTCAACCTTTTGTTTATAGAATAAATGCGTTGGCGTTGCATAAATTAGGAAAATATAATGAATCGAATGACGTTCTAACAAATGGCATTGATTTTGTGATTGACAAAGAAGAGGAAGCTTTATTTTATGATATTTTTGTTCTAAACCACCAAAAAATGAATAATACAAGTGAAGTTTTAAAATTCAAACAAAAATCGGCACAACTACGAAAGAAGCATTAAATGAAGAAAATTTCACTAATAATTATAGCACTATTTTTGGTTCTTACTTCTTGTAAAAGTAAGAAAGGAGTCTCTGAAAATAGTTCGTTTGATGTTTTATCAACCAAAAAAATTGTAAATAATCATTACAACAATTCTTTTTCTAAAAACACTATTTCAGCAAAAATAAATATTGATTACGAAGATGACAAAACAGGTGTTGGGGCTACCATAAGAATGAGAATGGAAAAAGACAAGGTTATTTGGATGAGTGCCACAAAACTTGGAATTCCTATTGCAAAAGTGATGATTACACCTACAAATGTTAGTTATTACGAAAAAATTGAAAAAAGATATTTTGATGGTGATTTTTCATTATTGAGTAAGTGGTTTGGAGCTGAATTAAATTTTGAAATGATTCAGAATTTATTGTTAGGGCAAGCGATACAAAATCTTAAAAAAGACCGTTATATTGCTGAATTAAATGGAGATTTGTACCAACTATCACTCGAACATAATAAAGAACTTTGGAGTATATTGTTTTTTTTGAACCCAGATAATTTTAAAATGAGTAAACAAGAAATTAGAAATCCTGAAAAGCAGCAGTTATTATCGGTTTCATATCAAAATTACTCAAAAATTAACGGTGAAATTTTTCCAGAAAATATCAATGTAAGAGTTATAGATAAAAATAAGATTACAACTATTAAAATGGAATACCGCTCTGTTGAGTTTAACGAAGAATTGACTTTTCCATTCTCTTTTCCTGACGGTTATAAAGAAATAAAAATAAAATAATGCGATATAAATTTACCTATTTAATATTGTTTTTCGCCCTTTTGTTTGGTTCACAAAGTTATGGTCAAAGTTCTAAAAAGGATCAATTGGAGGCTAGGAGAACACAATTGCAAAAGGATCAAATTTATATTAATTCGTTGCTTTCGAATGCAAAAAAGAAGGAAAGCAATTTATTGAATGATTTAAAGGATATTAAGAGAAAAATTAAAACTAGAGACGAAATAATTAGTGTTATTTCTAAAGAATCTAAAGAGCTAGGTAACGAGGTTTATTTGAACCAACTAGATATAAATAAGTACAAAAGAGAGCTTGATGCATTGAAAAAAGATTACGCTGTAATGATTAATAAGTCTTATCAAAGTAAATCTGAAAATAGCAGAATAATGTTTTTGTTATCATCTGAAAATTTTTATCAGGCCTATAAAAGGTTCCAATATATGAAACAATACGCTTCATATAGAAAAAACCAAGGTGTTGAAATTTTAGATAAAACTGAAAAATTACAAGTTTTAGTTGATAATCTACAGGAGAAAAAAAATAAAAAGCAAGAGTTATTGGGCATTGAGAAAAAAGAGCAGACCATTGTAGAAAAAGAAAAAAAGGAACAGGAAGGGTTATTAGGTCAGGTTAAAAAACAGGAAGGGAAATATAAAAGGCAAATTGCACAAGCCCAAAGGGAAGAAGCTAGAATTGATGCTCAAATCGATAAAATAATTAGGGATGCAATTGCGTCATCTAACAAAAAATCTGACAATACAACCAAGGAAAGTTCAAGTGCAGCACCTACTTTTGCATTAACACCAGAAGCTAAAGAATTAGCTTCAAAATTCACTTCAAACAAAGGGCAATTGCCCTGGCCCGTTGAAAAAGGTTTTGTTTCAACCTATTACGGTAAACAACCACACCCAATTGTAGCATCTGCTACCATACAAAGTAACGGAGTTAGAATTACAACTAGTGAAGGAAGTAGGGCTAGATCTGTTTTTGAAGGTGTTGTGTTAGCTGTACAAGTGACCACAGGGAATAAAAAAGCAGTATTAATACAACATGGTAATTACATAACTGTATATAAAAATCTGGAAGATATTTTTGTGAAAAATGGAGATAAAGTAAGTACTAAGCAAGAAATTGGAACCATTTTTACCGATAAGGTAACAGGAAAAACCATTTTAGGATTTATCTTATCGAAAAACACAGATACAGAAAATCCGGCTTCATGGATATTGAGAATGTAATGGGTTTATTTTTTGAAGTTGAAAATAGGGTAATAAATTATTGAAATAAAGCCTTTAGTTCAGTTGCTTCTGAGGGTTTCATTTTACCTGATAAAATCAAACTTAGTTGTTTTCTTCTTAAAGCACCGTTGTATCGTTCTTTTTCTAAATCGGTTTCAGGAACAATTTTCGGCACTGTAACAGGTTTACCAGTATTGTCAACAGCTACAAAGGTATATATTCCTTCATTTGCTTTTGTTTTGTCTTGAGATTCTCGGTCTTCAATCCAAACATCTACATAAATTTCCATAGAAGAATTAAAGGCTCTCGAAACTTTTGCTTCAATAGAAACAACACTACCAACAGGAACTGCTCTTGAAAAAGCAACGTGATTTACCGAAGCTGTAACAACAATTTGTCTTGAATGGCGTCTTGCAGCAATGCTACACGCTCTATCCATTCTTGCCAAAAGTTCGCCACCAAATAAATTACCAAGTGGATTGGTTTCACCAGGTAAAACAATGTCGGTTAAAATAGTTAAAGATTCTTTCGGTGATTTTACCATTTCTTTGAAATTTTTGACAAAGATATAGCTAATTTAAAAATAAAAAGTAGTGGGCTACTTGTTTTCTTCAATCATTAACCAAGCTTCTTCATTCTCAGTTCTAATGATATGATTTAGTTTATTTATAGCATCATTTTCAATAGTAAAACTTTGATAAGCAACTTGAGTTAAACCCCATTTATTAACTCCAATAATGCTTGCATCAAAACCTTTTAAAAGTAATTCGTGCAATTTAGAATCTGCATTTTGAACATCTCTAAAGGCACCAGCTATAATATGATATTTTGGAGTTTCTTTTGCAATAGTTAGGGTAATTGTAGGTAACGGATTGGAAATAACAAAAGTAGCTTCTTGGATAGATTTGGTTACTTTTTGTTGTTGTTGTGCCGCATGTGCAACTAATTGATTGTGTTGATAATTAGTGTATTCATTCCAGCCAAAAGTTCCTAACGATATTAGAATAGCGGCAGTAGCGGCATATTTAATAAAAGCAGGCATTTTGCGTTTATTTTCTTCTGAATGAAACATAGGAGCATTAGCTTCTAATTGCTTCACTTGTTCTTTGTAAGCAACTCTATTAATTGCAGGAGAAGTGTAGGTGTTTAATCCAAATGAAGAACTTAAAAAGTTTACAGTATTTGTACGTTCAAACAAAATTCGACCTTCATTATTTAATTTAAAAAAACCAATATTTTCTAATTCTAAACTTTCTTTGGCAAGAGATTCTTTCCAACTAGAAACTTCTTCATTTATAAATCTCAAGGCTACTTGAAATGAGACATTTTGAGATGCAGCAATATAATTTGCTAACAAACCATCATTTGATTGTAAATGAGCATTAAATGTAATTTGCTTACTTGGTGCATAAAAAGTATGTGTAGTGCTATTTATTCTTGCTGAAATTTCATTGGTAACAAACCCACCAAAATTTGGTACAATAACACACTCGTAACGAAATAATAAATCGCCTATATATTTTGCTAAACTCATAATAACAAAGATATAGAAAACGTATTTTAAAAATCGAACTTATCAGCTTTTTTATTAACAATAATTTTATATATTGACACTCAATTTATTAAATATGCTAGAAGAAGAATTACTATATGTATTGGCTTTGCAACGCGTTAAAGGTATTGGAGATATTAATGCAAAAAAATTAATTGCACATTGTGGAAATGCTAAAAATATTTTTAAAGAAAAGAAAGCAACCCTTCAAAAAATAAATGGAATAGGTTCTTTTACCATTCAACATTTATCGGATACGGCTTATTTAAAAGAAGCCGAATTAGAGTTAGCCTATATTTCTAAAAATAATATTTCAACGCTTTATTTTGAAGATTTAGACTATCCAACTAAATTAAAACATTGTGTAGATGCGCCTATTTTAATTTTTAAAGAGGGAAATATAGAATTTACCCAATCCATAATAAGCATTGTTGGAACTAGAAATATAACCAGTTATGGTCGTGATTTTTGTGAAAAATTTATTGAAGATTTGGTGCCTTTTAATCCTATTATTGTAAGTGGATTTGCTTACGGGGTTGATATTTGCGCGCACAAGGCCGCTCTTAAAAACAAGTTGCAAACCATTGGAGTTTTAGCCCATGGGTTTGAAGAAATTTACCCAAAAGCACATAAAAAATATGTTAGTGAAATGAATAAAAACGGAGGATTTTTGACTGAGTTTTGGCATAAGGATCCACTTCAACGAGAAAATTTTTTAAAAAGGAATAGAATTGTTGCAGGAATATCGGAAGCAACCGTAATAATTGAATCAGCCGAAAAAGGTGGTTCATTGGTAACTGCAGATATTGCAAATTCATATAATAGAGATGTTTTTGCTGTTCCAGGGAGAGCTTCCGATAATTTTAGCAAAGGCTGCAACGATTTAATAAAAAGAAATAAAGCAGCAATACTAACAGATGCAAAAGATTTAATTGAAATGCTAAATTGGAATGTTGGCACTAAAATTTCAAATGTTATTCAAAAGCAATTATTTATTGAACTTTCTGAAGTGGAGCAACAGATATATGATTTTTTAATAGAAAACGGGAAAGAATTGCTGGATATTATAGCAATTCAATGCAATTTACCAATTCATAAAACGACGTCTTTATTGTTTAATTTAGAAATGAAAGGAGTAGTAAAACCATTGCCTGGGAAATTATTTGAAGCGGTTTAATCTAATTTATAATTCTTATTTTTGCTCACTTAAATATAGTAATGATAGAAATACCTAAAACTGCGAAAGCACTTATATTTGATTTAGATGGCACCGTAGCAAACACCATGCAAAACCATTTTGTAGCATGGAGAAAAGCCGTTTTACCATACGGAATTGACTTTAGCGCTAACCTGTTTATGCAATTAACAGGAATGCCACAGGGAGCAACTATTAAAAAACTAAATGAAATGTTTGGCACAAAAATGAGACCAAATGAGGTTGGAGCCATTAAATCGGAATATTTTAGATCAGGAGTTCATTTAACTCAAGAAATTGATGTAGTTACAAATGTTGTAAGAAAATACCATACTATTTTACCGCTGGCTATTGGCACAGGGAGCACCAAAAAAGGAGCTCAAAAAACGTTAGAAGTACTTGGAATGGGACACTATTTTGATTTTGTTGTAACGGCAGACGATGTTTTAAACTTTAAACCACATCCCGAAACTTTTTTAAAATGTGCTAAATTAATGAATGTAAAATCTCAAGATTGTGTTGTTTTTGAAGATGGAATACTTGGAATACAAGCAGCTGAAGAAGCTGGAATGATGGTTATTGATGTAAATGATTATTTTAAAATGGAGTTTACGGTTTAGGTTTAAAAGCTGATGAGTTAATCCGATTTTACACTCGTCTAAAAACCCCATTTTAAGCGGCTTTATGCAAATGAATGCTTTCATTTTAAAATTACTTAAATTAGCTTGAAAAAAGCAAAATAATTATCAAATGATTCAAAACGGATTATATGAGCAGCTCATAAATAAATTGATTTTATCCAAACTGAATGAATTGGATAAAGATAAATTTTATATAAAAGAAAGTGAAATTGATAAGAGAGAAGCAGCAAAAGTTTTATCGCAATATTTAATTGAAGTAATTCGGTTGGCACTTAACATGATTTCTGGTGATGATAGTGTTGAAAAACAAATTGTTCTTTCAAATAAAATTATTTCTCTTTTAAGAACAGAGTTGAAGGATGAAGATTTTGATGAGAATTTAATTACTACGGAAGCAAAAATTCTTTCTGCAATATTTAAGAAACTTGATGCTACGTTTTCTGATTTTGAGAAACATTTGAAAGAAATAACTCCTTATACCAGATTATCACAAAGTGAATTATTTACTGGAAACAATGCCGGGATTTCGCTTGAAAGCGAAATCAAAAAAGAAATTCTTTCTTCTGATAAAATTAATTTTCTTGTTTCCTTTATTAAATGGACTGGAATAAGGATTTTTGAAAAAGAGTTATTTGAATTTACCGAAAGAGGTGGGCAATTAAAAGTGATTACTACTTCCTACATGGGAGCTACTGATTTGAAAGCAGTAGAATATTTGTCTGGATTGAAGAACACTGAAATTAAAGTGTCATACAATACTGATAATGAGAGATTGCATGCAAAGGCATATTTATTTTACAGAAATACAGGATTTCATACTGGCTATATTGGTTCATCAAACATCTCTCGTTCTGCACTTACAAATGGGTTGGAATGGAATTTAAAAGTAACAACAAAAGAGGTAGGACACATCATCGATAAATTTCAGAAGACATTTGATACGTATTG
The DNA here is from genome assembly GCF_030692605.1 of Lutibacter sp. Taxonomy (GTDB): domain Bacteria; phylum Bacteroidota; class Bacteroidia; order Flavobacteriales; family Flavobacteriaceae; genus Lutibacter. Next base: position 62,049 of record NZ_JAUYUD010000105.1, on the reverse strand, counting down.
GCAGGACAAAGAATTTCAATTATTTGATAAAGCACATGACTCAGAAAAGTTAAGGGTTGCACTTAAGAAAGAAAGAATTTCTGAAAGAAATAATCCAGCTGCATATTTTGATATTAAACCATTTCCGTTTCAGGAAGAAATTTTAGAAAAGTTAGAAGCAGAAAGAATAGTTCACAACCGTTTTAGAAATTTAATTGTTGCCGCAACTGGAACAGGAAAAACGGTAATTTCAGGATTCGATTTCAAAAATTTTAAAAAGAAAAAACCCTCTGCAAAACTTTTATTTGTTGCTCACCGAAAAGAAATACTGCAACAAGCTCAAGCAACTTTTCAAGGTATTTTGAGAGATAATAATTTTGGTGAATTGTGGGTTGATGGAATTGAACCAGAAAAATATGATTGTGTTTTTGCTTCTGTTCAGACGCTGAATAACAGAATTGATTCACTGAAACTTTCAGAATCATTTTATGATTTCATCATTGTAGATGAAGTCCACCATATTGCTGCTTCAAGCTATCGTCCAATACTAAACCGATTCCAACCTGAAATTATTTTAGGGTTAACAGCTACACCAGAAAGAATGGATGGAGAAGATATTTTAAAAGATTTCTGTAATACCATAGCTGCCGAAATAAGATTGCCAGAAGCCTTAAATAGAAAACTTCTTTGCCCTTTTCAATATTTTGGGATTACTGACAGTATTGATTTATCAAATGTAACTTGGCAAAATGGAAGATACTTGCCAAGTGAACTAACAAAAATTTATACACAAAATGATAAAAGAACAGGAGATATTATTTCTAATCTCAACAAATATTTAAATGACATAAATGATGTAAGAGCTCTTTGTTTTTGTGTTACTCAAGAACATGCACAATTCATGGCAGAGAAATTTTTGCTTGCTGGTTTAAAAGCAGATTATTTAGTTAGCTCTAGAAATAATTTGAGACATGAATTAAGAAATAAATTTTCAAGTAGGGAGATCAACTACCTTTTTGTTGTTGATATTTTTAATGAAGGAATTGATATTCCAGATATTGACACAGTTTTGTTTTTAAGACCTACAGAGAGCTTAACAATTTTTCTACAACAACTAGGCAGAGGTCTCAGACTGGCAGAAGGTAAAGAATGTTTAAGCGTCTTGGATTTCGTCGGCAACTCACGACCCGAATATGATTATGAAGGTAAGTTTAGAGCATTGGTTGGAAAAACGAATACATCTATTCAAAAAGAGATTGAAGATGATTTTCCCCATTTGCCATTAGGATGTTCAATTGTTCTTGAGAAAAAAGCAAAAGGATTTATTCTTGAAAACATTAGAAATGCAACATTGCTCAATAAAAATCAATTACTCAATAAAATTCGAAATTACAAATACCAAACTACATTACCGCTGACGCTTAAAAATTTTTCAACCTTTTATCACATACCACTACAGCTGATTTATAAGAAAGGAAATTGGAAACGGCTATGCGTTATAGCTGAACAAATTGAAGATTATCCAACAATAAATGAAGCTGAAATCTATAGAGCAATTAATAAGAAATGGCTTTCAAGCAATTCGAATTCTTATTTTAATTTTATTTTATCGCTAGCCAAAAAAGGTTTCAATATTAGTTTCAACAAACTTAGTGAGGATGAAAAATCTATGTGTTTAATGCTTCATTATGATGTTTGGCAATCAGCGGGTTTTTTTAAGTCTTTAGAAGAAAGTATAAATGCAATTGGGAAAAATAAAATTTTGATAGATGAAATAATTGAAGTTTTAGAAGTGCTTATTGATAAAATTGATTTTCTTGAAAGAGAAATTTCGCTTCCTTATTCTCAACCATTAAAACTTCACAGCAGATATACCCGTGAGCAAATTTTATCGGCTTTTGGGTTTCATACATTTCAAAAGAAAAGTGAAATTAGAGAAGGTGTAGCCCTCTCTAAAGAGAAAAACACCGAGTTGCTTTTTATCACACTTAATAAATCAGAAAAAGATTTTTCCCCAACAACTTTATACGAAGATTTTGCTATTAGTGAAAATCTTTTTCATTGGCAAACTCAAAACTCCGTCAAGTTAGAAAGCGGAAAAGGGCTATCGTATATCAATCATGTAAATGAAGGAAAGAGAATACTCCTTTTTGTTCGTGAGAAAAATGAAGATGAGTATGGAAATACGATGGCTTCAGTTTTTTTAGGGGAAGTTAAACTATTGGAACACTATGGATCAAAACCAATGAGCATAAAATGGGAATTGAATGAGTCAATGCCTCCATATTTCTGGAAGGTTTCAGCTAAGATGGCTGTTGGTTAAATGGCGAGTTTTAAATAATCATCAATAACGATTGGTAATTTATTTTGCAATGAAGAAAGAGCAGTTTCATTGCCTGTCAATAATTGGTAGAACTTATTTCCAAAAGTTTTAAAAACTCGTTTATGGCTTACAGAATATCCTCAGAAAAGTTATTATTTTCAAATAATGAATCTTTATCGTCATATAAAATTTCGGCCACTTCAATTAATTTTTTAATCATATCATTTACATTGGCGTAATCATTAAATAACGAAGAAGCCATTTCAGTCGTTATCAAATCATCTCTAATTAATTTGTCCATAGATTTATTAGAATGTTTTATATTTTCTTTTGCCTCGTTTTTTAATTCAGCTAATTTTAAACCATATTTTTCATCATCTTGTGTTCTAAATAAATAAATTATACGAAGCACTTTTATTACCTTTTTTCTAAAATTATTGTATTCTTTAATTAAATACTTATTCTTAATATTTAGAGCTAGCGTAATATTTTTGTTAAGCTCCCTAACATCTTTAATAGTTTCAACCATTTTTCTGTTTGCAATTTTTATATCATCAATTCTAGTACTCAGTTTTTCGGGTAACTTTTGATTTTTTTGAGCAGTTGAAGCATATTTTAAAATTTCGCCATAAATAGTTTTTACTTTTTTTAAGTATAAATCAGTTACATTCACATTTAAATCATTGTTAGAATTTTTCACAATTTTACCAACCTTTTTACTTGATTTTATATCATCTCTATGAATATTTAATCCATGCGCAACAATTTCAAAAACTGCGTTTTTATAGAGATATTTAGATTCTTCAGTTAAAGCATGAATAGTAGCACTTGGAAACTCTAAGACGGCTTCATTTAAAAACTTTGGTTCATCAATATCTTTTGATACTTTTTCTTTCAAAAATTTAACCAAGAAATTTTCTAATTTTTTAATGAAAGGAAGCATTATTAAAACTCCAAAAACATTAAATAAAGTATGAAATAAAGAAAGTTTTAAGGTAAAATCTGATTCTGAAATGCCGAAGATAATTGCTAAATAATTGACTAAATTCGTAATTGGAGGTAAAAATATAATAGCAACAATTGCCGTAACAATATTAAAAATCACATGAGCAGTAGCTAATCTTCTTCCAGCAACGTTAGCGCTAATTGATCCCAAAACAGCAGTTATTGTTGTACCTATGTTTGCTCCAATAGCTAATGCTAAGGCATTTTCATACGTTATTTGCTCAACAGATAAAGCAGTAAGTATTAAAGCCATTGTTGCACCGCTTGATTGAAGTATGGTTGTAATAACAATACCTAGACCAGCATAAACAAGTATTCCTAAAAAGCCTTTTATTGCATATTGGGTTAAATCGATATTGTAACTAAAAACATCGAAACCCTCTTTCATAAAGTGAATTCCTAAAAAGAAGAACCCCAACCCAGCTAAAACATTTCCTAAACCTTTTAAAGCTTCCTTTTTTTGAAATGAAAAAATGAGTCCGAAAACCAACATTGGCATTGCCAGTGTTGCAATATTTATTTTTAACCCAAAAGCTGCAATTAACCAAGCTGTTGCCGTTGACCCAATATTCGCTCCAAAAATTAAACCTATTCCACCAGATAAACTTATTAAACCAGCACTTATAAATGAAATAGTGATGACCGAAACTAATGAACTAGAATTTAAAATTGCAGTAACAATTGCTCCAACTGTAATGCTCTTATATAATTTATTGGTTACTTTTTTTAAAATATTTTTTAAAAACCCTTTTGTAAAAACCTTAAAACCTTCTTCAAGCATAATCATACCAAAAAGTAAAATGGCAACGCCTGCACCAATAGTTTTAAAATTTGGATTGAAATAGAGAAGTACTGCTAGCAATATTAAAAATAGAACAAAAAACAATTTTCTGAACATAAAAAGCATGATTTAAGAGCAAGTAAACATACAAATATTATAAAAAAAGGGAACATCCTTTTTTTATAAATGAAAAATTATTTGATTAATATTTTGTTTAAGAACCACACATTTCACAATCATCCGGATTGTTTTGTGAAGCAATTATCATCTCTTTCAATTCTTCTGGTGTTAAAGGTTTCTCTTCCTCTTTTTTAGCATTTGATACCGTAAATTGAATGGCGTTTACAGCACTTTTGGTACGCAAATAATACATACCAGTCTTTAAGCCACTTTTCCAAGCGTAAAAATGCATTGAAGTTAATTTGGAATAGTTTGCATCTTGCATAAATAAGTTTAGCGATTGTGATTGGTCTATAAAATAGCCTCTCTGACGAGACATGTCAATAATATCTTTCATGCTCATTTCCCAAACGGTTTTATACAATTCTTTCAATTCTTGTGGAATGATATCAATATGTTGAACAGATCCGTTAGCCCTCATAATCTCTTCTTTCATTTCATTATTCCACAAACCTCTTTCAACTAAATCTTCCAATAAATGTTTGTTAACAATAATAAATTCTCCGCTCAGTACCCTACGGGTATATATATTAGATGTATAAGGCTCAAAAGCTTCATTATTCCCTAAAATTTGAGAAGTAGATGCTGTTGGCATTGGTGCCACTAATAATGAATTTCTTATGCCGTTTTTAACTACGTTTTTTCGTAATGATTTCCAATCCCATCTTCCACTTAAATCGTCTTCAGAAACACCCCACATATTAAATTGAAATTCACCTTGCGACATTGGGGAACCCTTAAATGTTGAATATGGTTCTTTTGCCTTCGCAATTTCCATTGATGAAGTTACTGCCGCAAAATAAATAGTTTCAAAAATTTCTTGATTTAATACTTTTGCTTCGTCACTTGTAAAAGGCAAACGCAATAGTATAAATGCATCTGCTAAACCCTGAACTCCAAGTCCTATAGGTCTATGCCGAAAGTTTGAGTTTTCGGCTTCTTTTACAGGGTAATAATTACGGTCAATAACTGTATCTAAATTACGTGTAATTTTTTTGGTGATTTTATGAAGTTTTTGGTGATTAAAAAATTTGGTTCCATTTTCATCTTCTTCAATAAACATAGGCAGCGCAATAGACGCCAAGTTACATACCGCAACTTCATCTTTTGCTGTATATTCCATGATTTCTGTGCATAAATTAGAAGAGCGGATGGTTCCTAAATTCTTTTGATTGGATTTTCGGTTGGCAGCATCTTTATACAACATATACGGATTTCCGGTTTCAATTTGGGCTTCCAATATTTTTTCCCAAAGCAAACGTGCTTTTATTGTTTTACGTCCTTTCCCAACTTTTTCATAGCCCGTATAAAGCTTTTCAAATTCATCACCATAGGTATCAAACAAATGCGGACATTCATTGGGGCACATCAACGTCCAGTCCCCGTTTTCCTCCACGCGTTTCATAAATAAATCGGGAATCCACATCGCATAAAATAAATCTCTGGCACGTTTTTCTTCTGCACCTGTATTTTTACGTAAATCTAAAAAGTCGAAAACATCGGCATGCCAGGGTTCTATATAAATGGCAAAAGAACCTTTTCGTTTACCGCCCCCTTGATCTACGTAACGAGCTGTATCATTAAATACTTTTAGCATAGGAACAATTCCATTTGACGTGCCATTTGTTCCTCTAATATAAGAACCTGTCGCACGAACATTATGAATTGATAACCCTATCCCGCCAGCAGATTGAGAAATTTGTGCAGTTTGTTTCAACGTGTCATAAATTCCTTCAATGCTATCATCTTGAATTTGTAATAAAAAACATGAAGACATTTGTGGTTTTGGCGTACCTGCATTAAAAAGGGTTGGAGTGGCGTGTGTAAAGAATTTTTTCGACATTAACTCGTATGTTTCAATAGCTTCGTCAATATCTTCTTGATGAATTCCAATGGCAACACGCATTAACATGTGCTGAGGTCGTTCAGCAATTTCTCCATTTATTTTCAACAAATAGGAACGTTCTAATGTTTTAAATCCGAAATAATCGTAGCTAAAATCCCTGTTGTATATAATCGTTGAGTCTAATTTTTCAGCATTATCCATGATAATTTTATACGTTTCATCAGATAACAAAGGAGCTTTTTTTCCTGTACGAGGATTTACATACTTGTATAAATCCTCCATAACTTCAGAGAACGTTTTCTTTGTGTTTTTATGTAAATTTGAAACGGCAATACGGGCTGCAAGTTTAGCATAATCTGGATGTTGAACGGTCATTGTTGCAGCAATTTCAGCTGCTAAATTGTCAAGTTCAGATGTTGTTACTCCATCATACAATCCTTCAATAACTCTCATTGCCACTTTAACGGGGTCAACAAGCTTATTTAAACCATAACACATTTTTCTTACACGAGCTGTAATTTTATCGAACATTACTGGCTCTTTTTTCCCATCTCTTTTTAGTACGTACATTTTATATATATATTTAGTTAGTAGGGGTTAAATGTTGTTATATGTTATACGTTAAATGTTATTTGTTATTTGATTTCATTTTCGTCAGATAATTGATATAACCGTTTAAAAGCGAATTTGTTTTAAAAAATAAAACCCTAAATTCTGTTAAAATAGATTCATCAATATAACTATCATCTAAAGCGGTTATAACTTGATTTAGAGATTCGTGCAAAGAGCCTCTTCCCACTCTGCAATATTGAATATTTTCCTGAAAATGATATCTTCCAAAACCCTCAGCAATATTATCCGATATTGAACGTGAAGAACGTCGAAGTTGACTAATCAAATCATATTGCTCATCTTTTGGGAGTTTTTTAAGAACCTGTTTTGAAACAAATAATTTTATTTCTCTGGCCGCTTTCCAGCATTCTAGCTCCTCAAATGAATGAATAGTACTCATTATTTCTTTTCACATTTATTAATTATCAGCCTTAAACTAAGTCAAATTTGGTCAATAACACTCAGACATAAACAACATATAACTATTAACATATAACTTTTAACTTTTTTCTGCTAAAAATCCGCGTCAAAGCTAATGCTCCCTGTACCTCCGCTTTTTACACCTGCTTTTTGATACTCTGAAACCCGTTTTTCAAAGAAATTTGTTTTCCCTTCTAATGAAATCATTTCCATAAAATCAAATGGATTTGATGAATTATAAACTTTATCACAACCAAATTCAGTTAATAATCTGTCAGTCACAAATTCCAAATATTGTGTCATTAATTTAGCATTCATGCCTATTAAACTTACGGGTAATGATTCAGTTATAAATTTACGCTCAATGTTTAAAGCATCAACAAGAATGGCTGTAATTCGTTCTTTTGGAACTTTATTTACAATATGATTGTTATGTAAATGCACTGCAAAATCACAATGCAATCCTTCATCACGAGAAATTAACTCGTTTGAAAAAGTTAAACCAGGTAATAATCCACGTTTTTTCAACCAAAAAATAGAGCAAAAACTTCCTGAAAAAAAAATTCCTTCAACAGCGGCGAAAGCGATTAAACGCTCTGCAAAACTTGGACTGTCAATCCATTTTAAAGCCCAATCGGCTTTTAATTTTATGGCAGGAAATACTTCAATTGCTTTGAATAATTCATTTTTTTCAAGTTCATTTTTAACGTATGTATCAATTAATAATGAATAAACTTCTGAATGAATATTTTCCATCATTATTTGAAATCCATAAAAGAATTTCGCTTCAGAATATTGCACTTCACTTACAAAATTTTCAGCTAAATTTTCATTAACAATACCATCTGAAGCAGCAAAAAAAGCTAAAATGTGTTTGATAAAATAACGCTCATCATCATTTAATTTATTTTCCCAATCATTAACATCTTGGTGTAAATCAATTTCTTCAGCTGTCCAAATACTAGCTTCTTGTTTTTTGTACCACTCCCAAATATCTTGATGTTGTATTGGGAAAATAACAAATCGATCTTTATTTGGTTGTAAAATGGGTTCAATAAACGACATTAATCTTTGGTTTTTTTAGATAGTTAAAAAATTGTTTGTTTTTTGAGTAAAAACGAGTGAAACAAAGATTGAAAAAAAATAGCCAAAAAAAAAGGTCACTTATTCACATTTAGAGGTAAGTTTTTAACATTTTATGAGTTATTACATAAACGATTAAATAGTCTTAAAAGCTGATAATCAATTGTTTGTGTTTTTAAATAATCCCTAACCAGCCTGATTTATTGAGGTTCACAGGAAAACGCTTAATTGAAGTTTAAAATTTAAACTATTTGTAAGTTTTTTATTGATTATGACTTTCAGCCACCTTTTCCAATTCCATATACCAATCCTTCCCAAATTTCCTAATCAAAGCGTCCTTCACAAATTTATATACAGGCACTTGCAATGCTGCACCCAAGGAACAAGCGTCATCACAAATTGGCCATTTATGATAATTTACTGCTGAAAATTCGCTGTATTCCATAATTCTAATTGGATATAAATGACATGAAATGGGTTTTCTCCATTTTATTTTTCCTTTATTATACGCCTCTTCAATTCCGCATTTTGCTATTTTTTTTTCATCAAAAATCACATAAGCACAATCCTTTTCATCAATTAAAGGTGTTTCATATTCTCCTTCATTAAAAATGAATAAGCCTTGGTCTTCTATGGCAGCAATTCCTTCTTTTCTTAAAAATGGTTTTACTTTTGGATAGATATCCATCAAAATTTTAAGTTCACTTTCTTCTAATGGCGCACCTGCTTCTCCATCAATACAACACTTGCCTTTGCAAGCAGATAAATTACAGACAAATTCCTTTTCTATAATATCTTCTGAAACTATGGTTTTTCCTAATTGAAACATTTTGCAAAAATAAGCTAATTTTTTAGATTACTTTTGCAATATACTTTATTGATTCTTATCAAAAAAATAGTTAAAAAAAACTAAAATGGTTTTAAATTTTAAAGAAATATTTACCGCAACTATGATTTTGTTTGCTGTAATTGATATAATTGGATCTATTCCAATTATTATTGAATTGCGTTCAAAAGTTGGTCACATTCAATCTGAAAAGGCTTCAATAGTTTCAGCAATTATTATGATTGCATTTCTTTTTATAGGTGAAAGAATGTTAAATTTAATAGGTATTGATATTAATTCTTTTGCTGTAGCCGGTTCTTTGGTTATTTTCTTTTTGGCCTTAGAAATGATTTTAGGAATTCAACTGTATAAGGATGAGAGTCCCGAAACTGCAAGCATAGTTCCTATTGCCTTTCCTTTAATTGCGGGAGCTGGAACTTTAACAACATTATTGGCCATTAGAGCTGAATTTGCAACCATTAATATTGTAGCAGCTATTATAATAAATACTTTTTTTGTTTATGCCGTTTTAAAATCATCAAAAAAAATTGAAAAGGTATTAGGAAAAGGAGGGCTTGGTGTTATTAGAAAAATATTCGGCGTTGTTTTATTAGCCATTGCCGTTAAATTATTTGCTACTAATATTCAAAACTTGTTTCAAATGTCGTAAGATAATTTAATATCTTATTATACAATTTTTCCGTTTGAAACTACTCCACCGTTACAGATTTAGCTAAATTTCTTGGTTGGTCAACATTACAACCTCTCATAACTGCAATATGATAGGATAATAATTGTAATGGTATGGTAGTTAACAACGGTGTAAAAGGTTCAACTGTATCTGGCACTTCTATTATATGATCAGCTAATTCCTTTACAATAGTGTCGCCTTTAGTTACAACCGCAATTATTTTTCCTTTACGAGATTTTATTTCTTGTATATTACTAACAACTTTATCATAATGACCACTTTTAGTGGCAATAATAACAACTGGCATAGATTCATCTATAAGTGCTATAGGCCCATGTTTCATTTCTGCTGCTGGATATCCTTCTGCATGTATGTACGAAATTTCTTTCAGTTTTAGGGCTCCTTCTAAAGCAACTGGAAAACTATATCCTCTGCCTAGATACAAGCAATTAGGAGCGTCTTTAAAAATGGACGCAATTTTTTCGATTTCATTATTTGTTTTTAATGCTTCTTCAACTTTAGAAGGAATTAAACTCATTTCTTGAATATAATTGTTCAAGTTAGAATTTGAGATTTCCCCTTTTAAATTTCCTAATTTTAAAGCCATTAATGCCAATACGGTAATTTGGGTTGTGAACGCTTTTGTTGAAGCAACTCCAATTTCGGGACCAGCATGAGTATAAGCCCCAGTATCAGTTTCTCTTGCTATAGATGAGCCAACCACATTACAAACTCCAAACACAAAGGCACCTTTAGATTTTGCTAATTTAATAGCAGCTAATGTATCGGCGGTTTCACCTGATTGGGAAATTGCAATTATAATATCGTTATTGTTTATAACAGGATTTCTATATCTAAATTCAGAAGCGTATTCAACTTCTACTGGAATTCGTGCTAAATCTTCAAATAAATATTCGGCTACTAAACCCGCGTGCCAAGAGGTACCGCAGGCTACAATAATAATTCTATTGGCATTTAAAAATTTAGCAATGTGATTATCAACACTGCCCATTTTTATAATACCTTGGTCAGCTAATAAACGTCCTCTATAAGTATCTAAAATTGCTTTAGGTTGTTCATGAATCTCTTTAAGCATAAAATGCTCGTAACCTCCTTTTTCAATTTGTTCAAGATTTAATTTTAACTCTTGAATGTTAGTTTCTACTTCAGAATCATCGTATATTTTTCTAACATTTATATCTTTCCCTAGTCTGATTATTGCTAATTCTTCTTCCTCCAAATAAATGGCGTCTTTAGTATATTCTATAAAGGGAGAAGCGTCTGAAGCAACAAAAAATTCTGAATTATTTTCTCCAATCCCTATGGCAATGGGGCTCCCTAACCGTGCAACAATAAGGGTGTTAGGATCATTATTATCAATAACAGCGATGGCATATGCGCCAACTACGTTGGTTAACGCCAATTGTACCGCTTTACCTAATTTACAATTGTTTTTAATTTTTACTTCTTCAATTAAATTAATGAGAACCTCAGTATCGGTATCACTATGAAAAACATATCCTCTTTTGATTAATTCCTTTTTAATGGTGTCATAATTTTCAATAATTCCATTGTGAACAATTACTAAATTTCCAGAATTAGATACGTGCGGGTGAGAGTTAACATCGTTTGGAACACCATGAGTAGCCCAACGTGTATGTCCCATTCCTAAAAAACCTTTGGTGTTATTATTATCGGCAATATTTTTTAAGTCGGCAACTTTTCCTTTAGTTTTATAAACATTAAGTGTATTATTGGATGCTAAAACAACACCAGCGCTATCGTACCCTCTATATTCTAAACGCTGTAGCCCATTAATAATAATTGGGTATGCTTCTCTCGGACCTAAATAACCTACAATCCCACACATAAATAATTTATATTAGTTCTTAATATTAATTTCCGAATATAAAACTTCTAATTTCAGTTTTTTATCTCCGGCACTTGCATGATGTCCAAACAATACAACACCTTTTGGGGTCCAACTATTTTCTTTCACTTTAGTATCGGTGACATCTACAGGTAAATCACTTGGATTATATACTTTTAAACCTAACCTCACTAAATTTATAGGATCTTTTGATTTTAACAATTCAGAAATATAATCGGTTATTTTAAACACATATTTATACGGTTTCCCATCTGCATCTTTTACTAACTTACCACTCACTTTAGACAATCCTTCAGTCATTACATCAAGAATATGAACTTTTTCGTCGTAATTAAACAGAATTAATTGTTCAGGCACAATTGCACTTGAAGCATTTTGATCTACGTAAAAGGTAAGATTGGCCTCAGTAATTAACCTATTTGCATTTTGTATTGCAGTTAAATCAACACCATTAAAAAGGTCAATGGTAGCAAGTGATCCAGCAGCTCCTTGAACATACAATCTTTCTGCCCCACTTTGTTTAGAATTAGAATAATTTCTTTCAAAAACATTTGCTTTTATAGTTCCAAAAAGAAAATCATAAGAACGTTTCACCCTTACGTTTTGTTCACCTTTAGTTCCATTTCCATTTAGATCTTCGTCAGCTGTTTCATCTGCATTGTTAGAATAGTAAATAGTCATTTTTGCATTGCTAATGTTTAAAGATAGTAAATGAGATTTTTCAGAATTTAACACTGAAGCTTCAATATACAAGCCCCTAAAGTAGCTTTGAAAACTTTCTGTAGATGCGAAATTTGAGCTACTTGCATTATCTATAAAAAGTTGTTTAATTAGCGTTTCATTTAAAGGAAGTTTTATACTCGGACTCTTGTCTGTATTTTTTATGGTATCTTTTTTATAAACAGTAATACCATCTGCTAAATATCTTTTAATATATGAAACGGTATCGTTTGGATTTACTTTAAAATTCCCTGAATAAAGAGGTGTAGGCCCTTTTTGAAATTGTTTATCAGAATAGTAAATTGCAAATTTAGTAGGATCATTAGGGTCTAAAGTATTTAAAAAAGTATTTAACTCATAAACATTCAATTTAAACTCTGTGTTTGTATCTCCAATAATCGAATCGATTGAAAATTGAGGTTTCCCGTCGGTCAATTTATCTTTTTTAGTTACTTGATATGGAATAGACACAATAACCGAATCTATACCTGCATTGGTCCCATAGGTGTAATTTGTACCAATAACTGGCACATTCAATTGCGTAACAATTGACGCTTTTAAAGATCCAAATTCGTTATCGGCATAAACTCCCAACAAATATTGACCTGCCCCATTTGTTGGAACTCTTTCAATATTTTGAGTTGAGGTAAGTACTTCGTATGCTGTTTTTTTTGATGTGAAGATGTTATTATCTATAAGGCTTACACCAATACTTTCAATGTCTTTTTCACAAGATATGGTCGAAAAAACAAGGACAATAAATATTCCTAAGTATTTTATTACTGTTACAACTTTGGTTGTCATATATAAATTTATGTTTTTAATAATACTATAACATTTGGTTTTTATAGAATTCTGTATAAGCGTCAGCAAAATTATCTTCAGAAGCATAATTTAATACTGGGACCTTACTTTTGCTTAAAAAATCTTCTAATTCAGGATTTATCTTTTCACTAGAAATAACTACAGCATCGGAATTTTCTATGGCATTTTTTAGAATGTTAATATAGGTTGGGTTAGAAATAAAATCAATTTTTGATTCGTCAATATTGTCAAATTTTATTTTGTTCTGGAAATCATTATTTAAAGAGCCTTCAAAGCCAAAATTATAAAGTGATGTAATAATTTTACTATCAGTAAATAATGCATCGTTTTTGTAATACTCCTTTATATACAGTGGTAATAAAGATGCTAACCAGCCGTGTACATGAATTATATCTGGAGCCCAGTTCAATTTTTTTACAGTTTCAACCACTCCTTTGGCAAAAAAGATTGCTCGTTCGTCATTATCACTAAACAAATTATCTTCTTCATCAGAATAAAGAGCTTTTCTTTTAAAATAATCATCATTATCAATAAAATAAACTTGCATTCTTTCTTTCGGTATTGAAGCTACTTTTATAATTAAAGGCATATCCATGTCATTAATTACCAAATTCATACCCGATAACCGAATTACTTCATGTAATTGATGTCTTCTTTCATTAATTAAACCATATCTTGGCATAAAAATTCTTGTTTGTCCACCAATTCCATGAACCAACTTGGCTGCTTCAAATGAAGTGGTTGACAATTGATTTTCAGGTAAATAAGGTACAACTTCCGAAGAAACAATCAATACTCTTTTATCTTTCATATATCGGATCTTTATTATAAAGAATATGCAAAATTACGAAAATTAATGAAGAAATTAGTTGGAAAGATGTAAGTTTGCACGCTTTTAACGTTTATTTACAAATTGGTTATGTTAGTTTTTGCTAAAATTAAATCGGTTCAAGATAAACTGAACTCGTTAAAAAAAGGAATCACTGTTGGTTTTGTGCCAACAATGGGAGCTTTGCATAAAGGTCATTTGTCATTAATTGAAAAAGCAAAAAGAGAAAACGACCTTGTAATTGCTAGCATTTTTGTAAATCCAACTCAGTTTGATAAGAACGAAGATTTAGTGAATTATCCCAAAACAATTGACCAAGATTTAACTTTTTTGAAATCAATTTTTTGCGACATTGTTTTTACTCCCACCGCTGAAGAAATTTATGAAAATAACATTACCTCTCAGCCTTTTCTGTTTGACGGTCTCGAGTTTGAAATGGAAGGTAAATTTAGAACCGGACATTTTGACGGTGTTGGAACTATTGTAAAAAGACTCTTTGAGGTTGTAAAACCACATAGTGCCTACTTTGGAGAAAAGGATTTTCAGCAATTACAAATTATTAGAAAAATGGTGGAAAAACACCATTTGCCTGTTAAAATAGTGGGTTGTCCAATTTATAGAGAAGAAGATGGCTTAGCCATGAGTTCTAGAAACACGCGACTTTCTCCAGAACATAGAGCTGCAGCTCCATTTATTTATAAAACCCTTAAGGAGGTAAAAATTAAGTTTGGCACAAAAAGTGCGGCTGAAGTTTGTGAATGGGTGAACAAGAAATTTGAAAATCACTCATTATTGAAGTTAGAATATTTTGAAATTGCTGATGAAAACAACTTAAAATCAATCAGTATAAAAAATGCACAAAGTAAATACCGGGCTTTTATAGCTGTATTTGCTGAAAAAATTAGACTAATTGATAATATAAGTTTATAAATATTAAGTATTTAACACAAAATTATTATTTTTGCGCCATGCGAATACAAGTTGTAAAATCAAAAATTCACAGAGTTAAAGTTACTGGAGCCGATCTTCAGTATATTGGAAGCATTACAATAGATGAAGATTTAATGGATGCAGCTAATATAATTCAAGGTGAAAAAGTTCATGTTGTTAATATTAACAATGGAGAACGTTTGGAAACTTATGTTATACCAGGGCCAAGAAAAAGTGGAGAAATAACTTTAAATGGTCCAGCTGCTAGAAAAGTAGCAAAAGGTGATATTATAATTATTATATCATACGGAATTATGAAATTTGAAAAAGCGAAGACTTTTATACCAACACTTATTTTTCCTAATGAAAATGATAATTCATTAACCTAAATTGGCATTTAAATTAAAAAAAACCATTTTTATATCACTTCCAATTGCATTGGGAGTTTTTTTAATTTGGTATTCTTTTTCTAGACTTTCACCATCAGATATAGAATCAATTAAAAATTCCTTTAAAACGGCAAATTATTGGTGGGTTGGTCTATCAGTGGTTTTAGGTATTTTAAGCCATTTATCTCGTGCTTATCGATGGCAATTTTTACTTGAACCAATGGGTTACAAATTGAACATTGCCAACAGTGTAATGACCGTTTTAGTTTCTCATCTTTTAAATTTGTTTGTTCCTCGTTCTGGAGAATTTGCAAGAGCCGCAAGTATTAAAAAATACGATAAAATTCCTTTTGAAAAAGCAATAGGAACCATTTTTGCTGAAAGAGTTATTGATGTATTTATGTTGTTAATAATAATTGGATTTGCATTTTACTTGCAAACAGAATTAATTGCTAGCTATATTTTTACAGATAATTTAAAAAGCAGTGTTTATTCTAAAGTATTTGTTTTTGGTGTATTGCCCATATTGGGCTATTTTACGTATCGATTTTTAAAAAAATCAGAAATCCCTTTAATCATTAAAACCATGAAATTTGTTGATGGTTTAATAGATGGTTTAAAAAGTATTATTACAATGAAAAAAAAATGGAAATTTATTTTTCATACTTTTTTCATTTGGGGAATGTACCTTCTTATGTTTTATGTGGTAACATTTGCATTACCCGAAACAACAAACTTATCCCTTTCAGCCATTATTGTTGGTTTTGTATTAGGTGCTATTAGTATGGCCTTAACAAACGGGGGATTGGGTTCCTACCCAGTTTTAGTTGCAAGTGCCTTAATTTTATATCGAATAGATGACAATGCAGCACGCGCTTTTGGTTGGATAATGTGGACAGCACAAACACTTATGGTTGTCGTATTTGGGAGTTTATCCTTAATATTTTTACCTATCTATAATAAGAAAAAGTAATTGGTTATATTTGATAAAAATTAACAATTAGTTGCTATTTTTAATGAATTTATTCAAATTAGGAGAATAGAATTCGAGATTAGGCAAACTTTAAAAATTGGAATTGCACAGATATGACCAAAACAAAAACTTCTTTTTTTTGTCAAAATTGCGGAACTCAATATGCTAAATGGTTAGGGCAATGCTCTTCTTGCAATGAATGGAACACCATTGTTGAGGAAATAATTCAGAAAGAAGAAAAAAGAAATTGGAAACAAAATAACACTCCCAAAAAGGTTAATAAACCCTTAAAAATTGATGACATTACCATTTATAAAGAGGATCGAATTGCCACAAAAAACAACGAATTTAATAGAGTTTTAGGAGGTGGTCTAGTCCGGGGTTCTATGCTATTATTAGGTGGTGAACCTGGGATTGGAAAATCTACCTTATTATTGCAGATAGCACTGGATGTGCCTAAAAGAGTTTTATATGTCTCAGGTGAAGAAAGTCAGACTCAAATTAAAATGCGAGCCGAACGGTTGAGTAGCAAAAACAATAATTGTCTAATTTTAACGGAAACGAATACCCAATTAATTTTTAAGGCAATTGAGCAAGTGCAACCAGAACTTGTTGTAATTGATTCTATTCAAACACTACATACCGATTATATTGATGCATCTCCAGGCTCAATTTCTCAAATAAGAGAAACCACTGCAGAACTTATTAAATTTGCTAAGGAAACTGCGACACCTGTACTTTTAATTGGTCATATTACAAAGGATGGCGCTATAGCTGGACCAAAAATTCTAGAACACATGGTTGATGTGGTGTTGCAATTTGAAGGAGATCGAAATCACACCTACCGTATTTTAAGAGCACAAAAAAACAGGTTTGGTTCTACTTCTGAACTAGGTATTTATGAAATGCAAGGGACAGGTTTGCGAGAA
Source organism: Lutibacter sp. (assembly GCF_030692605.1). Taxonomy (GTDB): domain Bacteria; phylum Bacteroidota; class Bacteroidia; order Flavobacteriales; family Flavobacteriaceae; genus Lutibacter. The sequence goes on along the minus strand of NZ_JAUYUD010000105.1, from coordinate 44,817 downwards.
GTTGAAAACCCTTCTGAAATATTAATTTCTCAAAAAGATGGAGACTATAGTGGTACCGCCATAGCAGCAACTTTAGAAGGAGCGCGCCCATTAATGATAGAGGTTCAAGCTTTGGTGAGTACTGCCGTTTATGGAACTCCTCAGCGTTCTTCAACGGGATATGATACAAAACGGTTGAATATGCTTTTAGCCGTATTGGAAAAAAGAGCTGGTTTTAAATTAGGTGCCAAGGATGTTTTTTTAAATATTGCTGGTGGAATAAGAGTCGATGACCCTGCAATAGATTTAGCAGTCATTAGCGCTATATTATCTTCAAATGAAGACGAACCTATCGCTCAAAATATTTGTTTTGCAGGAGAAATTGGACTCGCAGGAGAGGTGAGGCCAGTAAACAGAATTGAACAGCGTATTTTAGAAGCTGAAAAATTAGGTTTTGAAAGGATTGTTGTTTCAAAATTCAATAAAATTAACAAGTCTAATTTTGCAATAAAAATTTTGAGAGTTGCCAAAGTAGAAGACCTTATTGCAAACTTATTTGCATAAAAAAACCGAGCTCGGTTTTTTTTTATTTTTTATTTACTTCAAGAATGTACTTTTCTAAAGCCATTGTCATGGAAGGAGTTTCAGGTGTAGGTGCTTGAATATTACACTTTAATCCAGCCTCGGTAGCAGCTTTAATGGTAGAATTGCCAAAAACAGCAATTCTAGTATCGTTTTGTTTAAAGTCAGGAAAGTTCTTAAATAAAGAATCAATTCCCGATGGACTAAAGAAAACTAAAATATCGTAAAACACATTTCCTAAATCAGATAAATCACTAACAACAGTTTTGTAGAAAATGCCTCTCACCCAATTGATACCAATTTCATTTAAAATTTCAGGAACCGTTTCTTTTAGTTTATCGGAAGAAGGGAGTAAAAAGGTTTCATCCTTATGTTTTTTAATAATTTTAACTAAATCATCAAAAGTGCGTTCACCAACATATATTTTTCTTTTACGGTAAACAACGTATTTCTGTAAGTAAAAAGCAACAGCTTCAGATTCGCAAAAATATTTCAAAGAATCCGGTACAACATATCTCATTTCTTCTGCAATTCTAAAAAAGTGATCAACGGCATTTCTGCTATTTAAAATAATTGCAGTAAAATTTTTTAAATCAATTTTTTGAGCTCTAATATCTTTAGCTAAGACACCCTCAACGTGTATAAAAGGTCTAAAATCAATTTTAATTTTTTGTTTTTCTGATAATTCTAAATACGGGGAGTTTTCGGCTGTAGGTACGGGCTGAGAAACCAAGATTGTTTTCACTTTCATAAACTTCAATTGTACTTTAAATTGTTAGTTTAAAAATAATCACTAATGGAGCTATTTCCAGTGCGCAAAGGTATAAAATAAAATAAAACAAGTGACTTAAAATAAAATTTTTATTATTTGCTATAAATAGGGCATATCTAAGCGCAAGCGTAAATGCTAAAATAATGAGAGTTATGTTAAGAAAAATAACTTCAAAGTTTTTAAAATAAACGCTCAAAATTAGGGTTGGTAGAATCCATAAAATAACATTATTAAAATAACTCATTTTATCAAAAGCCAATTTATTTTTTTCATAATTAAAATTAAATAACAACGCAATAATTAAATTGATTAAAAATTTAAAAATAAAGTACAAAGTAAAACCAGAAAATATTATGAAATACCCTTTTGGGCTTAATAAATAATCATACTTTAAAAAATAGAAATTGGACAAATACACTACTAGAGAAAGTGAAATAACCAATATTAGAAAAGCCGGAATTTGAAACAAATTAAAAGTTATGTTTTTCTCTTTGTTATAGTAAATATGTAGGTATTTTTTAGAAAAGAATAATACAAAGGTGTGTTTTAATCGTTCATTAAAAAACGATTTTAAAAAAGCTAATAAAAGCATAACAATTATAAAAAGAGCTGTAATCCAGTCTTTGTTAATAGTTGTAATTTCACTTGCTTCAAACATATATCAGGAGCTTTTAAAAATGTAAATTTAGGAATAAATTATTGTATCTTTGCGCCCTAATTTTAAGGTATGTCAAACACACTGGTAATAATACCAACTTATAATGAAATAGAAAATATTGAAGCTATTGTAAGGGCTGTATTTTCTCAAGAAAAGACCTTTGATGTTTTAGTTGTTGATGATAATTCTCCTGATGGAACCGCAGCCATTGTGAAAAAGTTACAAAATGAATTTTCAAATTTATTTATTGAAGTTAGAAAAGAAAAAAATGGATTAGGTACCGCTTACATACATGGTTTTAAATGGGCTTTGGGGAGAAATTATGAATATATAATTGAAATGGATGCCGATTTTTCACACGACCCAAGTGATTTAATTCATTTGTATAATGCATGCTCTATTGAAGGAGCCGATTTTTCAATTGGGTCGAGGTATTTAAATAATAAAATTAATGTAGTTAATTGGGATTTTAAACGATTGTTTTTATCCTATTTTGCTTCAAAATATGTTAGAATTATTACCCAAATACCTATCTTTGACACAACCGCTGGTTTTGTTTGCTATCATCGTAAAGTTTTGGAATGCATTTCATTAGATAAAATTAAATTTGTGGGATATGCATTTCAAATTGAAATGAAATTTAAATCATGGAAACTAAATTTTAAACATAAAGAAGTATCGGTTATTTTTACAGACCGAAAAAGGGGAACTTCAAAAATGAGTGCTTCTATAATTTCAGAAGCGGTTTTTGGCGTTATAAAAATGAGAGTTTTGGGTTTACCCAAATAAAGAAAAAAGGAAAAAAGTTTAAATAGCTATGAGTTTAACACTTATAAAAAACGCCCAAATTGTAAACGAAGGAATAATTTTTGAGGGCGACGTTTTAATTGAAGGAGAATATATTATTGATATAGATTCGTCAATAAGTTCAAAATCGGCAGATACTACCATTATTGATGCTGAGGGAAAATACTTAATTCCTGGAATAATTGATGATCAAGTTCATTTTAGAGAACCTGGATTAACACATAAAGCTACCATAGAAACTGAAAGCAGAGCTGCTGTTGCTGGTGGAATTACGTCTTTTATCGAAATGCCTAACACCAATCCAAATGCTACCACCCAGGACTTATTAGAAGATAAATTTGAAATAGCATCAAAAACATCGTATGCTAATTATTCGTTTATGTTTGGTGGAACCAATGATAATTTGGAAGAATTATTAAAAACGAATCCAGCCAATGTTGCAGGTATCAAATTGTTTCTAGGAAGTTCAACTGGAAATATGTTGGTGGACAATGAAGCTGTTTTGGAAAAAATATTTTCTTCAACAAAAATGTTGATTGCCGTTCATTGTGAAGATGAGGAAACGATTAAAAATAATTTAGAAAAGTATAAAAAAGAGTATGGAGATGATATTCCAATGGATTGTCATCCAAAAATACGAAGTGCTGAGGCCTGTTATATTTCATCGTCAAAGGTAATTAAATTAGCAAAAAAAACAGGAGCAAGACTGCATGTTTTTCATTTGTCAACTGATAAAGAAACTACTCTATTTTCAAATAAACTTCCAATTGAAAAGAAAATGATTACGGCGGAGGTTTGTGTGCATCATTTATTGTTTAATGAAGAAGATTATAAAACAAAAGGCTCTTTAATTAAATGGAATCCAGCAATTAAAACGGTATTTGATCAAAAAGGATTATGGAAAGCGCTATTGGATGATCGAATTGATGTAATTGCAACAGACCATGCTCCACATACTAAAGAAGAAAAAGAGCAAGTATACACGAAAGCACCAAGCGGAGGCCCATTAGTACAGCATGCGCTACCTGCTATGTTAAAAGCACAACAACAAGGCAAAATTTCAGTTGAAAAAATAATTGAAAAAATGTGCCATAATCCTGCTAAACTTTTCAGAATAGAAAAAAGGGGTTTTGTTAAAAAAGGATATTATGCCGATTTGGTTTTGGTTGATATTGCATCGCCTTGGACAGTTACTAAAGAAAATATTTTATATAAATGTGGCTGGTCTCCTTTTGAAGGCACTACTTTTTACTCAAAAATAACCCATACCTTTGTAAATGGTCATTTAATTTATAATAAAGGTAAATTTAATGATACTATAAAAGGGAAACGTTTGTTATTTAACAGAAATAATGATTAAATATTTTTGCATATTATTAGGTGTTTTAATGCTAGTTTCTTGCACTAGTAATACTATTATTAAAAAACCAGACAACCTTATATCAAAGAATAAAATGGTTGATTTATTAACGGATATGCACATTGCAAATGCAGGTGAAAACATAAAAAATATACATTTACAAAGAGCTGTAAATTACTATCCGTTAGTATTTGCTAAATACAATATTGATAGTACTCAATTTAAAGAAAGCAATTATTACTACACCTCTAGAATTGATGATTATGATGAGATTTTAGCACGAGTTGAAGCTAGATTAACTGCGTTAAAAGAGCAATATGATCTTGAAAGAAAAATTTCAGATTCAATAAATAGAGGTTCTAAGCCAAGGATTTTAAGGGGTGAGGATGTAGAAATGGAATAAGATTTCTTCACTTAACTATTTTCATTTTTATAAGTATCACATATTTGTTTCAATGTTTCTGAAACTGGCTCAAATTTAAAGTTAAGTGCCGTACTAATTTTTTGAGCACTATAATAATGTTTGTTATTAATAGAATGTGCTGTTTGTTTAGTTAAAACAGGTGGTTTTCCAGTTATCAAAGATTTTAACCAACCCAATCGCCAACCAATTTCACCTATAAAAGGGGTAACTTTAATGGAAGGTTCTTTTTTCCCAAAACAACGAGCAATTTCTGAAAAAACTTCTTTAAAGGATTTGTTTTCAGCAACCAATAAAAATCGTTGGTTAATAATTTTAGAATTCATTAATAAAATCATACAATTTACCACATCTTTTACAGCTACAAACCCCGTAACACCTTCAGAATAAAAAGGAAGTCCGTTGTGAATTTTGCTAAAAATGGCACCAGAACCTGTATTCCAAAAACCTACGCCAAAAATAACACCTGGATTTACAATAACAACAGGTACACCTTCTTGAGATGCACGCCAAACTTCCATTTCAGCTCCGTATTTGGTAATAGCGTACCCATAATTATTTTTCTCCGAACTCCATTCACATTCTTCGTCTATCATCGTTTTATTTACAGCTTTTTCAATAGTGGCAATGGAGCTTACATAACATAGTTTTTTTACTTTTTTTTCAATGCAAAAATTTACAATATTGGAAGTTCCTTCTATGTTAATTTTTCGCATTTTCTTGTAATCTTTTGGATTAAAAGAAACCAATGCGGCCGAATGATACACCTCAGTAATATTATCGAAAGCATCTTCAAGAGCACAAACATCGGTAATGTCAGCTTCAACCCATTTTATTTTTGAAAAAAGGGCTTCATAATTATTGGTATAGTATTTAAATACCTTTTTTACAGCAATTAAATTGCTATTTTTTCTGTGTAACGCTTTTATTGTATCATTTTTCAAAGAAAGGTGATACAATAAATGAGAGCCAACTAAACCTGTTCCGCCGGTAACTAATATCATAAAACGAAAGTAAAAAAATGTTTCTACATTTTAACCTTTAAAAACTAAAAGTTAAAATGGCTTCCTTTAAGCTAAAATTTTATCTTTGCTAAAATTTTAAAAACATAAAATGAATTTTGTTGAAGAATTACGTTGGAGAGGAATGTTACATGACATTATGCCTGAAACTGAAGAATATTTATTAAAACATAAAACTACAGGCTATATTGGATTTGATCCAACCGCCGATTCTCTTCATATTGGAAGTTTAGTTCCTATTATTTTATTGATGCATTTTCAAAAAGCTGGTCATAATCCAATTGCATTGGTTGGTGGAGCCACTGGAATGGTCGGTGATCCATCTGGAAAATCGGATGAACGAAATTTATTGGATGAAGAAACATTGAACAAAAATGTAGCTGGTGTAAAAGAACAGTTGGCTCGTTTTTTAAATTTTGACAGTACTTCTGAGAATGCGGCTCAATTAGTTAATAATTACGATTGGATGAAAGATATTTCATTAATCGATTTTGTGCGTGATATAGGAAAACACATTACTGTTAACTATATGATGGCAAAAGATTCGGTTAAAAACCGATTGGATTCCGATTCACAAAACGGAATGAGTTTTACTGAATTTACGTATCAATTATTTCAAGGATACGATTTTTTACATTTATACAAAGAAAAAAATTGCGTATTGCAAATGGGAGGTTCAGACCAATGGGGAAATATTACTACTGGAACTGAACTGGTTAGAAGAAAAGTACAAGGGAAAGCATATGCCATAACCTGCAAATTAATTACCAAGGCAGATGGATCTAAATTTGGTAAATCTGCCGGAGGAAACATATGGTTAGATTCCAACAGAACATCGCCTTATAAATATTATCAATATTGGTTAAATTCATCAGATGAAGATGCTGAAAGTTATATTAAAATTTTTACTTTTTTAGATAAAGATACTATTGAAGTGTTAATTGCTGAACACAAACAAGCACCACATTTACGGTTACTTCAAAAGAAAATTGGTGAAGAAGTGACTATTATGACCCATGGAATTGAAGCCTATGATAATGCTATAAAAGCTTCCAGTATTTTATTTGGAAATTCAACGGCTGAAGATTTAAAAAGCTTGAATGAACAAACTTTTTTAGATGTTTTTGATGGAGTACCTCAAGCGGAAATTGAGCGTTCGGCTATTGAAAACGGATTAGGAATTGTGTCTGCATTTTCTGAATCAGGTTTCTTAAAATCGAATGGAGAAGTTCGAAGAGCTTTAAGTGAAAATTCTATTTCAGTTAATAAAGAAAAAGCAACCGAAGATTTTGTGATTACCATTTCCGATTTAATAGCTGATAAATTTGTGTTATTGCAACGCGGTAAAAAAAGTTACTTTTTATTGAAAGTTATTTAAACTTTGTTAAGAGTAGGATATTGCCTCCTTTTAGCCTGTCTTGAGTGACAGTCGAAAGGTTTGTAATAATGTTTGATTTGGTAATTGTAGCCTTAAACATTTGACTTTTCAATCTTCAAACTTTCAATTTTAAAACTCACTTCAACAACATTAAATTACATCCTCTAATATCTGAGTTATCAAACCTGCCTAACACTTCAAAAGTCCCGTCTTGGTATGTTTTTCCTAAATCTTGGGTAGCAATAAATGAGCAAGAATTTATGTTTGCTAAATCAATAACATTAATTCCGCCCGATTTTCCATTTGGTAAAATTGTAAGGGCATCTTCAGTATCTCGTGTTAAAATTTTCATCCAGGGCGGACAGGAAAATAGTCCATTACCTTTAGAATATGCCTGACTCAATAATTCGGTCATTCCATATTCTGAATGAATGTTAGAAATTCCAAAACCTTCGCATAAAATTTGGTGTAATTCCTCTCTAATGAGTTCTTTTCTTCTCCCTTTCATTCCACCAGTTTCCATAACAATAGTGTTTTTTAGGTTGAATTTATATTTTTCAACCAAATCTAACAAAGCAAATGAAACTCCAATTAACAGGGTTTTTTCGCCTTTTTTATCTAATTCGGTTAAATTTTTAAATAATTCATCTAAATTATTGAGGTAAAATCCACTTGTTGGTTTTTTTGATTGATGAATCAAATCATTTACCATATAGATTAAAGACGACCCATTACGTTCAAAATAGGAAGGTAACAAGGCTAAAATGGTATAATCTTCAATATTTCCATAAAAATGCTGAAAACCTTTTTGAAAACTTTCTTTATATAAAGAAACATCCGTAACAAAATGCTTACTTTGCTTCATTCCTGTAGTTCCGCTACTTAAAAAAACTTCCTGAACAGTATCTTTTGAAGCAATTATTCGGTGCGATTTAAAAAACTGAATGGGTAAAAACGGAATTTTGTGAAAGGCGTCTATTTTAGTCGGGTTTTGCTTTAAATGAGTTATAAAAGAGGCGTAAATAGTATTGTTTTTAGCTTGAAATTGGAATATTTCGAGTGCAGTATTCTCAAATTCAATAGGATTGCTAATATTAAAAATGCGATTTCTATTCATAAAAATTGGGAAACAATACAAAAGTAATGTAAATTTACGCAACCAATTGTCTTTGATGGTATCTATTTAACAATTAAAAGCTAGCTATTTGGGTTTAAATAAACTCATAAAAAAATGTGCAAAGAATGACAGAGTTGCACAAGAAGAAATTTATCAGCTTTTTGCGGGTAAGTTATTTTCTATATGCCTTAAATATTCTAAAAATAAACAAGAGGCTCAAGATAATTTTCAAGATGGTTTTATTACCATTTTTAGTAAAATTGGGCAGTTTAATTTTAAGGGATCATTTGAGGGATGGTTAAAAAGGGTTATGGTAAACACCATTTTGCTAAAGTATAGAAAAAAGAGAGTTTTAAATATTGTAACAGAGGATATACCAGACGAAGTTATTGTTGATGTTGACGATGATATTGAAATTTCTTTAGATTTTTTATTGAATCTAATTAATGAATTACCAGAGAGGTACAGATTAGTTTTTAACATGTACGTTTTAGATGGTTATTCACACAAAGAAATTTCTAGTATGCTTTTAATCGCAGAAGGAACTTCTAAATCTAATTTAGCAAGAGCTAGGGGAATTTTAAAGCAAAAAATTGAAGCATATCAACAAAAACAACAGTCGATTTAAGAAATAGACAAGGTGAATAATTTTAAGAACATAGATAGAATCTTTCAAGAAAGATTAAAAGATTATGAGGTTTTGCCACCTTATAAATCTTGGGATGCCATTGAAAAACAATTACAACCTACTGTTGTAAAAAGAGGATTACCTTTTTGGTTCAAAATTGCTAGTATTGCTGCTGTTTTTGTTATGATTTTTGGTATTGGTACTATTTATTTATTACCTAACAGCACTTTTACTTCCAAAATATTACCAATTGTTTCAAAATCAAAAGAAAATGAAACAAAGGATGTTGAAAATAAAAAGATTCCTTTAAAAGAAAATTCGAAAAAGGATATAAATACCTTAGATAAAAACAAAAAGACTGAAAATATAGCGAAACAAATTGGAAAAGAGGATCAGCCTATTTCAGAATCTAAGGCTGAATTAAAGAGTAATAAAAAAATTATTAAAACGCAAGAAATTGTTCCTAAAAAAACTTTTTTTGCAGCTAAAAAGGAAGCAAAACATATTTCAAATCAACAAATTTCTTCAAATAAATTTACAGTTTCGACTATTTTTGCACCTATTTATTTTAATTCCTTTGGTGGAGGATCTGGGGTTGATGAGCAATTTAAAAATAATTCAACTTCTTCAAACACCTCCTATTCATATGGAGTAAAATTCGCATATCAAATTAGCGATAAATTTAGTTTGCAATCGGGTGTTAATTTAATTAGTTTAGGATATACCACTAATAATATTTATGTGGTTTCAGGTAATGGTGTTGTTGGTTTTTCTAACCTTTCTGCTATTCCATTAGAATCTAAAAATGAAATTGCTTCAAAACAAGCTTTTGGTGAAGTGTTGAGCACCTTGGATAATGTAGGAAGAATGAACCAAGTATTTGGATACATTGAAATTCCTGTTGAAGTTAAATACAGTATTAATGATGGTAAATTAGGCATAAATGTAGTTGGAGGTTTTAGCACCCTGTTACTTAATAATGATGAGGTTATTATAGAAACAAATAGTTTTTCTCAAAGTTTAGGATCTTCAAACAATTTAAGATCTGTTAATTTTAGTGGAAATATAGGAGTTGATGTAGATTATTTAATTCATAAAAATTTATACATAAACATTTCACCAATGTTTAAAGTTCAAACAAATACCTTTTCTAAAAATGCTGGAAGTTTTCAGCCATACTATTTAGGAGTTTATACCGGTTTAAATTATAAGTTTTAGTTGGTTTATTATTTGGTTGGTTACCAAATATTGAATGAAGAAAGCCATTTCAGATTTGAAATGGCTTTTCATTTTATAGTTATTATTATTCGTAGTTTTGTCTCTTCAAATTAAAATTAAATCAACTTATGGAAATTTCAACAATAGCTCAAAAAATACAGCAATCTCTAAAACTTTTAGGAGTAAAAGAGTTAAATCAAGGCACTTCAACTGGAGTTAATAGTTTTGGAAAAGGCGCTGTAATTGCATCTTATTCACCTGTTGATGGAAAGTTAATTGGAAAAGTGAGCACAACAACCAAAGAAGATTATGAAAAAGTGATGGAAACTGCTCAAACTGCATATAAAAGTTGGAGATTAAAGCCAGCCCCTTTGCGTGGAGAAATTGTGAGACAATTTGGTGATAAACTAAGAGCTTTAAAACAACCCTTAGGCGAACTTGTTTCATATGAAATGGGAAAATCCTTGCAAGAAGGGTTGGGCGAAGTACAAGAAATGATAGATATCTGTGATTTTGCTGTTGGACTCTCTCGACAATTACACGGCTTAACAATGCATTCCGAAAGACCTGGTCATAGAATGTATGAGCAATACCATCCGTTAGGAATTGTAGGTATAATTTCTGCATTTAATTTTCCAGTAGCTGTTTGGAGTTGGAATACGGCACTAGCTTGGATTTGTGGCGATGTTTGTGTTTGGAAAGCATCAGAAAAAGCACCTTTATGCAGCATTGCTTGTCAAAATATTATGACTGAAGTATTAAAAGAAAATAATTTGCCAGAAGGAATTTCTTGTATAGTAAACGGTGATTATAAGGTTGGGGAATTTATGTCTAACGACCCAAGAATTCCTTTAATTTCAGCAACAGGTTCTACCAGAATGGGAAAAATTGTGGCTAAAACAGTAGCCGAACGTTTGGGAAGATCTTTATTAGAATTAGGAGGAAACAATGCAATTATTATAACACCAGACGCCGATATTAAGATAAGTATTATTGGAGCAATATTTGGTGCTGTAGGAACCGCGGGACAGCGATGCACTTCTACTCGTAGATTAATTATTCATGAATCTATATATGATAAAGTAAAGAACACCTTAGTTGCAGCATACAAACAATTGCGCATTGGTAATCCGTTGGATCAAAACAATCACGTTGGGCCTTTAATTGATAAAGATGCTGTTAAAATGTATGAACAAGCATTAGCAAAAGTTGTTGAAGAAGGAGGCACTGTTTTAGTTGAAGGAGGTGTTTTAAGTGGAATTGGTTATGAAAGTGGTTGTTATGTAAAACCGGCAATTGCTGAAGCATCAAACGATTTTAAAATTGTGCAACATGAAACTTTTGCACCAATTTTGTATTTAATGAAATATACAGGAGATGTTACAAATGCCATTGAAATTCAGAATGGCGTAGCTCAAGGATTATCATCTGCAATAATGACTAATAATTTGCGTGAAGCAGAACAATTTTTGTCTCAAGCAGGTTCAGATTGTGGTATTGCTAATGTAAATATTGGAACTTCAGGCGCAGAAATTGGAGGCGCTTTTGGTGGTGAAAAAGAAACTGGCGGCGGACGAGAATCTGGCTCCGATGCTTGGAAAATTTATATGAGACGTCAAACAAATACCATTAATTACACAACAGAACTTCCTTTAGCACAAGGAATTAAATTTGATTTGTAAAATTGAATTAAAAATACAGAATTGTAAAAAACACTTATTTTAATGAGTGTTTTTTTATGATAAGTTAACAATAAATTCTAGAATTTTTTGATTTGATAAATGAACAGTATCACATAATTCTTCTATGGAGCCATGTTCAATAAAAGTATCAGGAACACCCAAGTTTTTTACAGAATTAGTATAATTATTTTTTGATGCAAATTCTAGAATAGCACTTCCAAATCCGCCAATAACAGTACCATCTTCAATAGTAACAATAGTTTTAAAATTGGTAAAAATGGTATGAAGTAGTGATTCATCCATAGGTTTTATAAATCTCATACTGTAATGAGCAACTTTATTTTTTGGAAAATATTCTTGAATTTCAATTATTTTGTTTCCTATTGTGCCAATACTTAAAATAGCTATTTCATCACCTTTGGCAATACAACTTCCTTTACCAATCTCAATTTTATAAAAAGGCTGTTTCCAATCTATAATAGTTCCTCTTCCTCGTGGGTATCTAATGGCTAATGGAAAATCTATTTCCAATTGTGCAGTGTACATAATGTTACGTAATTCAACTTCATTTAAAGGTGCAAAAATCACCAAGTTAGGTATACATCTCAAATAGGCAATATCAAAAATTCCGTGGTGTGTTGCTCCATCTTCACCAACAATTCCAGCTCTATCTATGCAAAAAATCACAGGTAAATTTTGTAAGGCTACATCATGAATTATTTGATCGTAAGCGCGCTGTAAAAAGGTTGAATAAATATTACAAAACGGAATTAAACCTTGCGTTGCCATTCCTGCCGCTAAAGTAACCGCATGTTGTTCGGCAATACCCACATCAAAAGCCCTTTCAGGTATTTCATCTAACATTAATTTTAAAGAACAACCTGTTGGCATTGCTGGTGTAATTCCAACAATTTTGTCATTCAATCTAGCCAATTCAACCAAGGTTTCTCCAAAAACATCTTGATATTTTGGAGGCTCTTCTTTTTTTTCTTTTACTATTAAATTACCTGTTAATTTATTAAATTTTCCTGGAGCGTGGTAAGTGACTTGATCTTGTTCGGCCTGCTCTAATCCTTTGCCTTTGGTGGTTATAATGTGTAAAAATTTAGGACCTTTTATGGTTTTTAATCGTTCTAATTCAGTAATAATCTCGTCAATATTATGTCCGTCAATTGGTCCAAAATAGTTAAAATTTAAGGCTTCAATAATATTGTTTTTTCTAACTTTTTTACCAGCCTTAATGTCTGTAAAATAGTTTTTTAAAGCACCAACACTTGGATCAATCCCCATTGCATTGTCGTTTAAAATTATTAATAAATTAGCATCGGTTACTCCAGCGTGATTTAAACCTTCAAAAGCCATGCCGCTGGCAATGGATGCATCTCCAATTACTGCTATATGGTGTTTATTAAAATCACCTTTAATTTTTGAAGCCAAAGCCATCCCTAACGTTGCAGAAATGGAGGTTGAAGAATGCCCAGTTCCAAAAGCATCATACTTGCTTTCACTTATTTTTGGGAAACCAGAAACTCCTTTAAGCTGTCGGTTTGTGTGAAAAACCGATTTTCTTTCGGTTAAAATTTTATGTCCGTATGCTTGGTGACCAACGTCCCAAACCAATAAATCATTTGGAGTGTCAAATACATAATGAAGCGCAATAGTTAATTCAACTACACCTAAACTTGCGCCTAAATGACCTTCTTTTGTTGCAACAATATCTATAATAAAATTACGCAATTCTAACGCCAACTGAGGGAGTTGGGTTTTTGAAAGTTTGCGCAAATCTTTCGGACTATTAATATGTGCTAACAAATTTTTAATCATTGTATACAAAACTACAATAATTAAATTGTTAGTTGAATTAAAAAAAATTACTTTTGAAGTATGATAAATCCTTTTGACGACACGTATTTTATGAAAAAAGCATTGCAAGAAGCGCAATTGGCTTATGATAAAAATGAGGTGCCGGTTGGAGCAGTTATTGTTATGAATAATCAAATTATTGCACGTGCTCATAATTTAACAGAAACCCTTACAGATGTTACAGCACATGCAGAAATGCAGGCATTTACTGCCGCAGCTGATTTTTTAGGTGGCAAATATTTAATTGAATGCACATTATATGTTACTCTAGAACCTTGCCAGATGTGTGCTGGTGCAAGTTATTGGGCACAATTAGGTAAAATTGTATATGGTGCTTCTGAACTTAAAAGAGGTTTTAATGTTTTGAATACAACCTTGCATCCAAAAACTGTGGTTTTAGGAGGAATTTTGGAAGTAGAATGTGCAGAAATAATGAAAAGATTTTTTATTGAAAAAAGAAATTGGAATTAGTGTTTTTTTAGGTAAAAGTCATTGGGCAAATAGGCAATAGGCAAATAGGCAATGGTTTTTTAGCGAAAAGTTGAATATTTTAGCGAAAAATGTAATTATAAACTGCGACTGTACACTAAAATACTGTTAACTATTTTTTCTCATTTTTATTTAATTCGTCAAGCCATTTATCCAACCTAAAATTGCTCATGTTTTTGTTTTTATATCTATGATAAATAAATAGCGGCATTAAAATAAAGGCGATAGACAACACTGCAATTCCTATTATTATTTCACCGTTTGGATCACTGTTTGATTTAATGTAAAAACCATAAACAAGGGTTGAAATAACCACTATCAAAATTATAATAATAATATTTTTCATTTTTCAAATTTTTATAAATTACATTTAAGCTGTAACATCAATCAATTTTCTTCGATAAGCTGTCAAGAGTCTAGATTTTGAAATAAATCCAAAGTATTTACCATCTTTTAACACCACTAAATTCCAAGCAGAACATCGTTTAAATTTTTCTAAAATTGCTTCGGCCGAATCTTTTTCATAATAAATAATATCGGAACCATCATGCATTAAATCTGCTACTTTTATTGTTTCATATAATTCTTGATTAAACATAATACTTCTAATATCATTGATAGTAAGGATTCCTAAAAATTCATTTTCTTCATTTATTACAGGAAAATGATTCCTAGAAGATTTTGCAACAGCTTTGGTTACTACATCTCCTAAAGTCATTTCAGGGTTTAGCAGAACAAAATCCGTTTCAATCAATTTGTCTAAATCCAACATCATCAACACATTTTTATCTTTATCATGAGTCAATAATTGTCCTTTTTCAGCTAATTGTTTGTGGTAAATATTATGAGGAATGTATTTTTTTGTAATGATATATGAAATTGAAGCAACAATCATTAAAGGTACAAATAATTCGTAACCTCCTGTAATTTCGGCAATTAAAAATATAGCTGTTAAAGGGGCATGTAAAATTCCTGCCATTAAACCTGCCATGCCAACCATTGCGAAATTTGTTAATGATAATTGATGGTTAAACAAGTTACTTGTATTTATTATTAAAGCAAAAACATACCCAGTAATACTACCGGTAAAAAGGGTTGGTGCAAATATTCCACCTACACCTCCAGCACCAAAAGTGACTGAACTTGCCACAATTTTAAATAAAATTAATCCAATAAGCAGTGCAATAATTATAAAAATATTATCAACCGCACTTTGGAAAATATTATTCCTAACAACTTCAGTTATATTTCCTTTTAATACATTATTAATAGTTGAAAAGCCTTCACCAAAAAGAGGTGGCACAAAATAAATAATGATTCCAAGTAAAATTCCTCCAATTAGCAAACGCTTATAGATATTGGAAAATTTTTTAAAAAACGAATCAACACCAAAAAAAACTTTACTAAAATAAATTGAAATAGCAGCCGAAAAAACACCTAACAGAATATAAAAAGACACATCACTGAATTCAAATTTATCCTGTAAAATGAAATGAAGTAATACTTCATCTCCAAAAAAGAAATAAGATGTTAAAACAGCTGTAATTGAAGCCAATAATAGAGGAATCATTGATGCTAAAGTGAGTTCTAAGCTAAAAATCTCTACAGCAAAAATAATTGCAGCAATTGGGGCTTTAAAAATAGAGGACATTGCACCAGCAGCAGCACCACCAATTAGTAATGTTCTAGTGGTTTGATTTAAATGAAATAATCGCGCGAAATTTGATCCAAGGGCGGCACCTGTAGCAACAGTTGGCCCTTCCAAACCTACGGAACCACCGAAACCAACAGTTAGAGGTGCTGTAATTAATGATGCCCACATTTGATGCTTAGGTAAAATTCCTTTAAGTTTTGAAATAGCATATAAAGTTGAAGGAATTCCGTGACCTACTTTTTTACGAATGATATATTTCTTTATTAGAAGAACAATTAACAAACCAAAAACTGGAAAAATAAAATAGAATGCATGATGAATTTCCTTTATAAATTTTCCTTCTAATAATTCTTGAATAAAGTGGGTAAAGTTTTTTAATACAACCGCGCCAAGACCGGCTAACAAACCAATAACTGCGCTGGCAATATGGATAAATTGCTTGTTAGAGATGTGTTGATATCTCCATTTTAAGAATTTACGAAATAAAACTTCTGACTTGTTTGGCATTTATTTTTTATAAAAAAAAGAAAGTGTAAAAGTACCTAAATTTATTATTTTCTAGGTTCGATTTGGGCAATTTTTGCAACGCTTTTCTTTTTTTTTCTTGTACTTTTCACAACACTCGTCTTTAATTCCTTCGATTATTTTATTCTTGCTTGGCTGCCACCAATCAAAATCGTAATTAAATATATCAGAATTATTAGAGGTTAGCACTGTCTTAATTATTTAATTTAGTAAATGAAAAAGTTATGATTAATTACTTTTTAAAAATCGTTGGATGTCTTTATTAGCCCCATAAATTACCATAATTTCATCTTTTTCTAAAATAAGTTCGCCAGAGGCAACTCCTTGCACTTTTTTCTCAGTGATATGGGTTCCTAGTTTACCAATTACTTCTGTTTTTTTAATGGTTGTTAAAATTAATAGAGCATATTTTTGTCTGAAATTTAATTCTTCAATTTTTCTACCTACATATCTTACAGGAACATTTGCTTCTACTAAGCTAAAATCGTCACTTAACTCAAAAGAGTCTATAACTCCTTTTAAACATAGCTTTTTTGACCATCGTTCCGCCGTTTCTTCTTCTGGATGTACAATTTCATCAATACCAAGTGCTTTTAAAACCATTTCATGTAATGGGTTAATAGCTCTGCTTATAAGTCGTTTAACTTTTAAGTTTTTAAATAAAGCTGTAGCCATCACATTTGCACCTTGATCTTCACCAATTGCAACAATAACAACGTCTGTGTCTTTTAATGGTAAACCCGATACAGTAAACTCATCTGTAGCATTCATGCAAATAGTATGAGAAATTTTTTCTCTTAATGCATCAACTTTAATCATGCTAGAATCTATTCCAATTACTTCATTACCTTGATTTGTTAATTTTTCAGCAAGTGAAGCGCCAAAATTTCCGAGGCCTATAATTAAAAATTTCATAATGCGTTTGTTTAAATTAATTTATGGTTATCTCTTCCGTTGGATATTTGTAATTTTTATGCTTTACTTTTTTAAATATAGCTATTAGAATTGATAACATACTTACCCTACCAATAAACATGATTAGAATAATTATCAATTTGCTAGGCGCACTTAGACTCGCAGTAATCCCTAAACTTAACCCAACAGTACTATATGCTGAAAAACACTCAAATGCAATACCTAATAATTCTTTATCTGGATCAAATACTAAAATTGCAATAATTCCAAATCCTATCACAATTAACGATAACATAATAGTTGCGAAAGCTCGTCTTACAGAGATATCAGAAATTTCTCTACGATAGATTTCAATTCTTGATTTTCCTTTTGCAAGACTAATAAAGTTAAATATTGCTATTGCAAAAGTACTTGTTTTTATTCCTCCTCCTGTCGAAGCTGGCGAAGCACCAATCCACATAAGTAAAATGGTCATCATAACAGTTGCTATATTTAAGGCATTCATATCAATAGTATTAAACCCAGCTGTCCTAGGTGTAGCAGACCCAAAAAGAGCAGTGACAAATTTTCCAATTCCTTGATGCTCAACAAGTGTATTGTTATATTCACTTAAATAAAAGAAAACAGTTCCTAAAATTAATAATGAAAATGTGGTTATTAAAGTAATTCTACTATTTAAACTTAATACCCATGGTTTGTATAGCATTTTACTTTTTTTAAAGTCTAAAATTTTATTTGCAACATGGTATTTTAAATATTTTATCAAATTTGCAATTATAGGAAACCCCAAACCACCAATAGTTAATAATAAAATGATAATTGATTGCAACCCATAATTAAACTTAAAACCAGTTTCATAAAGACCTGCTGTTAGCGTTGAAAAACCAGCATTACAAAAAGCTGAAATTGAATGAAAAATAGCGAAGAAACTTCGATCAAAAAATGTTGGTAATAAGGAGTTATTTAAGCTAAAATAAATAAAAAATGCGCCTAGTATTTCAATGGAAAAAGTAATTATAAGTATTTTTTTTAAAATACTAAAAACTTCACCAATTTTTTCAGAATTTGTTAAATCACTTAAAACCAATTGATTTTCATAGGAAGAGACACCTTTAAAAAAGTAACTAAAATAACTTGCAAAAGTAAGTATCCCAATACCACCAGCTTGAATTAAAACTAAGATAATGGTTTGTCCAAATTGTGTGAAATAGGTGCCAGTGTCTACCACAATAAGGCCTGTTACACATACTGCACTGGTTGAAGTGAATAAAGCGTCTAAAAAAGAAATTCCCTTAAAAGTTGCATTAGGTAACATTAGTAATAATGTTCCAAGAAAAATAATTCCAAGAAAACTAATTATAAAAAGTTGGGCTGGGTTCAACAATGTTCTTTTATAATTAATTTTTTGTTCTGAAAATTCTCTTATAAAAGTTAGAAGAATGGTAATTTTTATCCAATTATCGCTATATAAAAATGTTACTTGGCGGTAGGCTTCTTCTGAAAAGAAGTGAAAATAAATAACTAAAAGGGTAATTATGATACTTAAAGAGTCAAAAAGAATCACTTTTGCTTCTATATTTTTCCCCTGTGTAAGATATCGTAACACGGTTGTAAATATCCCAATACATAAAACGGTTAAAAAAAAGCCATTTATTTTATTTTGTATAGTTGTTGGTTGGTCAAAACCAAAATCGAAAATTAAAATAAATAGACCAGATAGACTTAATAAAAAGGCCAGTTTATAAAGTAACTTAATATTAAAAAAATCTTTGAAATCCCTTTTCAATTTATTTGGATTTTAATTTTTTATAGAAATTTTAAATCTTTATTTTTAAAAGTGAAAATTACGTTTTAAATGCATATAGAATTAAAAATTTAACACCTAAAAAGACACTCATCAAAATAATTTTAGAATAGGAATGATTGAGAGCCTTTATTGAATACCAATTTTTATTTAATGTTTTTTATAAATCAATTTTTAAGCATAGTTCTTTTAATTGCGCATCATCAATTTTTGAAGGAGCATCAATCATAACATCTCTACCACTGTTATTTTTTGGGAACGCAATAAAATCACGAATGGTTTCTTGTCCTCCTAAAATAGCTACTAACCTGTCCAATCCAAAAGCTAATCCACCATGTGGAGGTGCTCCAAATTCAAAAGCATTCATTAAAAATCCAAACTGATCTTTTGCTTGTTCAGGCGTAAAACCTAAATGATCGAACATTAAAGCTTGTGTTTTTTTATCGTGAATACGAATAGAACCACCACCAATTTCATTTCCATTTAAAACCATATCATACGCATTTGCTCTAACTTTAGCAGGATCGGTATTTAATAAGGCCATATCTTCAGGTTTTGGAGAAGTAAACGGATGATGCATTGCATGAAAACGTTTTGAATCTTCATCCCATTCTAATAATGGAAAATCTACCACCCATAAAGGCGCAAATTCATTTGGTTTTCGTAAGCCTAATCGATTTGCAAGTTCCATACGTAAAATACTTAATTGCGTACGTACTTTATCGGTATTCCCAGATAAAACACAAATTAAATCGCCAGCTTTAGCTCCTGTAATTTCAGCCCATTTAGCCAAATCTTCTTCTGTATAAAATTTATCGACAGATGATTTGTAAGTTCCATCTTCATTACAACGGACATACACCATTCCAACAGCACCAACTTGTGGTCTTTTAATCCATTCTATTAAGTTATCAATTTCTTTTCTTGTATAAATATTTCCACCCGGAACTGCAATTCCAACAACTAATTCAGCATTGTTAAAAACGCTAAAATCTTTATGTTTAGCAACATCATTTAATTCTCCAAACTCCATTCCAAAGCGAATATCTGGTTTGTCATTTCCGTATTTTTTTAGCGCTTCATCATAGGTCATCCGCGGGAATTTTGTAACCTCAACACCGTTAATTTCTTTTAATAAATGACGGGTCAAGCCTTCAAATGCATTTAAAACATCTTCTTGTTCTACAAATGCCATTTCACAATCAATTTGTGTAAATTCTGGTTGTCTGTCGGCACGTAAATCTTCATCTCTAAAGCATTTTACAATTTGAAAATACTTGTCTAATCCACCAACCATTAACAATTGCTTAAAAGTTTGAGGCGATTGTGGTAAAGCATAAAACTGACCAGCATTCATTCTGCTTGGAACCACAAAATCACGAGCTCCTTCAGGAGTAGATTTAATTAAAACGGGTGTTTCAACTTCAATAAAACCTTCATTAGAAAGGTATTTACGAGTTTCCATTGCTACTTTATGACGGAAGATTAAATTCTCCCTAACAGGATTTCTTCGAATATCTAAATAGCGATATTTCATTCGTAATTCGTCACCACCATCAGTATCATCTTCAATTGTAAAAGGCGGAACTAATGATTTATTTAAAACAGTCAATTCTTTTACTAAAATTTCAACTTCACCAGTTGGGATATTCTTGTTTTTTGAAACACGTTCTATAACCTCACCTTTTATCTGAATCACAAATTCACGACCTAATGTTTTAGCCTCTTCAACCATTTCTTTTGAAGTTCTGTCTGCATCAAAAATAAGTTGTGTAATCCCATATCGGTCACGCAAATCTACCCAAATCATAAAACCCTTATCGCGTGTTTTTTGCACCCAACCCGCCAAAGTAACTTCCTGACCTACATTTTCTAATCTTAATTCTCCGTTTGAATGTGTTCTATACATGGTTGTTTTTTTATAAGAATGTGCAAATTTAATGAATTAGCAGCTAGTTTTATAAGTTATCCTTCTTTTTTTGGGCGCTCCATTTGAAAATGCAAATGTCAGGCTTTCGGCTCTCGCTTTTTTTGCTGAAAATAGCAAAAAGGAGCTCAAACAAAAGCCTTAATCCTTAACGCAAAATTAGAGTTATAAAGTTAAAAAGGTTTAAAGTCAAAAGTTAAATGGCTTCATTTAAACAAACTCGCTTATTGTTAAAAATCAAAACATTAAATCTTATCAAAATCTTTGTAACTTTGAACTTAAAACTTAAAACTTTGGATTCAAAACTATATTTAGTACCAACGCCCATCGGAAATTTAGAAGATATGACTTTTAGAGCTGTTCGAGTTTTAAAAGAAGTTGATTTAATTTTAGCTGAAGACACGCGTACAAGTGGTAAATTATTAAAGCATTTTGAAATTTCAACTCATATGTACAGCCATCATATGCATAATGAGCATAAAACGGTTGCTAATATTGTTCAACGAATTAAAAATGGAGATTCAATTGCTCTAATTTCTGATGCAGGGACACCTGCAATTTCTGATCCAGGCTTTTTATTAACACGTGCTTGTATAGAAAATGATGTTGAAATTGAATGTTTACCAGGTGCAACCGCATTTGTTCCAGCACTTGTAAATAGCGGATTGCCAAATGATAAATTTGTTTTTGAAGGATTTTTACCAGTAAAAAAAGGCAGGCAGACTAGATTGACTTATTTAGCAGAAGAAACCAGAACAATGATTTTTTATGAATCTCCACATAAATTGCTAAAAACACTTACCAATTTTGGTGAATATTTTGGAGAAGACAGACCCATTTCAGTTTCACGAGAACTCACCAAACTATATGAAGAAACGGTTAGAGGAACTGTTGCAGAACTTATAGAGTACTTTACAAAAAAAGATCCAAAAGGTGAATTTGTAGTTGTAGTTGGAGGAAAGAAATAATAATTAAATTTTTTAAAGATGAATTATAGAATATTAGGAAAAACAGGGCTCAAAGTTTCAGAAATTAGCTTAGGTACATGGCAGGTTGGAGGAAAATGGGGAAGTGAATTCAATCAAAAAAATGCAGAAGAAATTATTAATATTGCCATTGACAACGGAGTTAATTTTTTAGATACTGCTGATGTATATAGCGACGGACTAAGCGAAAAAATCGTGGGTAAAGTAGTACGTTCAAGGAAGGAAGAGGTTTATATTGCCACTAAATGTGGCAGATTCTTAGATCCGCATGTGAGTTCTGCTTACCAACCGGCAGTTTTAAGAAAATTTGTAGAAAACAGTTTATCTAATCTTGGGGTAGAGCGTATAGATTTAATTCAGTTGCATTGCCCACCAACAGAGGTATATTATCGTCCAGAGATTTTCGAGTTATTTGAGGTTCTTACCAAAGAAGGAAAAATTAGAAACTATGGTGTAAGTGTGGCAAATGTGGAGGAAGCTTTAAAAGCGATTGAATATCCGGGCGTTAGTACGGTTCAAATTATTTTTAATATGTTTCGTCAGCGATCAAGCGAATTATTTTTTAGGGAAGCAAAAGCCAAAGATGTGGGTATTATTGCACGTGTACCCCTAGCAAGTGGCTTGTTAACGGGTAAATTTGGTAAAAATTCTACTTTTTCTGAAGAAGACCACCGATTTTTTAATAGAAAAGGCGAAGTTTTTGACAAAGGAGAAACTTTTTCGGGAATTGATTTTGACCTTGGTTTACAAGCGGTAGAAGAATTGAAACATATTTTTAAAGATCAAAACTTGGTGCACAAAGCATTGCAGTGGATTTTGGCTTTTGAGGAGGTAAGTTGCATTATTCCGGGAGCTTCAAGCGTTTCCCAATTGCTGTCTAATTTAGACACATTTTCCGCAACCCCTCTTTTAGAAAGTGATGTGGAAAAAGTAAATGCCATTTATAAAAAATACATAAAAAAGGAAGTGCATCATTTGTGGTAAATAACCGATGTCTCTATTTTTTTTATGGATAAAAATATTCAACCTTCTTTTTTAAATAATTAAGCATAAAATAATACATTTTTTAAGCTCGAATAGGTTATGGATAAATTTTTCACGTATGAATAGTTTGATAAATAGAATAGAAGCTTTACAAAAAGTTTCTCAAAAACTCACCAAACTATATGAAGAAACCATTAGAGGTTCTGTTGCAGAACTTATAGAACACTTTACAAAAAAAGATCCAAAAGGTGAGTTTGTTATTGTTGTTGGAGGGAAGAAGTAGGTTATTCATAAGCTACCCCTAAATAAAAAACCTAAACAACTTGTAATTATATAAGTTAGGGTTTGTGATAAGCCAGTTGATTGTTTATTCTTAAAAATTAACGCTATTAAACAAATGATTATGATTGTAAATGCAATTAAATCCTTGTAATTTTTATCGATGAATTCCATATTTTAAATATTTTATGCTAAACTAAATCTGTAGATTATTTTTTTTAAGACATGAAGAATTTTACGCAGAAGTTCGTTTAACTTAATTATTTAATAAATCTATATGATAATCATAATTCAAAAAAGGACAGAATAAATCAAAACATAAACATCACGAAATTAAGAGGTTATGTGTATTTGATTTTTATTAGGATTATTTTAAGTACTAATTATTGATATTTTATTCAAAAAAAGAGGACAAAATTCGCTAAGTTGAATTTTGTCCTCTTTTTTTGAAGTTGGCTTATTTTTTAATAACTCATTTCAACAATTTTTTCAACATCGCTTGGTGTAACTTTTCCATGTTCCCCTAAACCTAACCAGCCTCTTTCAGTAAATCGTTTTGAAATTATTTGAGCTGTGCCTTTGTAATCATCTGTATATTCTGATAACCTGGTTTTAATACCTAAAGATTGAAAAAACTCAGTTGTTTTTTTGATGCCAATCAATGCTTTTTCTTCAACAGAACCTTCGGAAACATTCCAAACCCTTGTGGCATATTGTGCCAACTTTTCTTTTTTAGTTGCAAGGTTATAGGTGTAATGACTTCCGGCAATAATTACCAAAGTTCTAGCATGGTCTATTCTAAACAAGGCTGTTAATTCGTGCCCCATCATGTGAATTGCCCAATCTGAAGGAACACCTTGTTGAATTAATCCGTTTAAAGCCAAGGTACAACTCCACATAAAGTTTGATGAAGCTTTGTAATCAGACGTATCTTTTAAAATTGCAGGGGCAACTTCAACTAATGTTTGCATTACGCTTTCAGCTAATCTATCTTGTAATTTTGCATCTACTGAATAGGTCATGTATTGTTCTAAAACATGAGTAAAGGCATCTGCTAATCCATTTGAAATTTGATGTTGAGGAATCGATTTTACAACTTCTGGATCTAATATAGAAAACACAGGAAACAATCCCGGACCGCCCATAACTAATTTTTCTTTGGTTTCTCTGCGTGTAATTGCAGCTCCAGAGTTCATTTCTGAACCTGTTGCTGGTAACGTAAGTACAGTTCCAAAAGGCATACCTTTTTGTGTTCTTATGTTTTTTGATAAAATATCCCAAGGAGAATTTCCATCGAATAAAGCTGCCGCCGCTAAAAATTTAGTTCCATCAATTACAGAACCACCACCAACAGCTAACAAAAAAGTAATGTTTTTATCTTTTATTATTTTTAAAGCGTCTATTAAAACAGCATATTCAGGATTGGCAGGAATGCCACCAAATTCGACAATATCAAAAGATGAAATTGCTTTTTTAATTTGATTGTAAATTCCATTAGATTTGATGCTTCCTCCACCATAAAGTAGTAAAACTTTTGCGTTTTCAGGAATTTCTTTTGAAAGATTTTCAATTTGACCTTTTCTGAAAAGAATTTTAGTCGGATTTTTAAATTGAAAATTATTCATATGGTTTAAATTTTTATTCAACAACTGTTACTAAATCTTCTGTAGATTTTCTTACCTTTTTAAGGTTAACTAACCAGTCTATTTCAGTATCTCTGTACCCAATTGGAAGCAGGACACAACTTCTCAACCCTTTTTCACGTAAACCTAAAATTTTATCAACTGCAGCTGGATCAAATCCTTCAATTGGTGTTGTATCAACACCTTCATAAGCTGCAGCAATTATAGCAGCACTAAACGCAATATAGGCTTGTCTTGCAGCGTGATTAAAGTTTTCTTCAGCATTTTTTTGTGGATAATTGCTCAGTAAAATTTGACGGTAATTTTCCCAACCTTCGTTTTTAAAACCGCGAACCTCATTTGTTAAATCAAACATTTTATTAATTCTGTCTTCAGTATAAGTATCCCAAGCGGCAAATACCAATAAATGAGAACAATCTGTAATCATAGATTGATTCCAAGCCACAGGTCTAATAGCTTCTTTAGTTGCTTGGTTTTTTACCACAATTATTTCAAAAGGTTGCAAACCACTTGAGGTTGGAGCCAGACGAGCAGCCTCAATAATATTGTCAATTTTTTCTTGAGATACTTTTTCACCATTCATTGCTTTTGCGGCATATCTCCAATTTAATTTGTCTAATAATTCCATATTTTTAATTTATACTTTTAGTTACTTATTTTTTACGATTTCTTTAATTTTATCTGATGTAATTCTATTTTCTTTTGAAGGCTTAGTATTTGTTAAATTCACCATTGCTTGCGCAATTGTTTCGGCTTCTATTATTCGGTATTTCTTCAATTTCCCAATAAATAAAAGTTGAATAAATTTAAAAATTGTCAATCCTATTTTTTCTGCAATTCTGGTTTCGGTTCTATTTCCTCCAATAATGGATGGTTGCAAAATGTAAGTGTTTTTAATGTTTTGTTGTAACACATCACGTTCCATTTCACCTTTAGTTTTGTTATAAAAAATACTGCTTTTTACATTGGCACCCAAAGCCGAAACTACTATAAAAGTGCTGATATTATTTGCTTTAGCCAACTTTGCCGCAGCTACAGGAATTCCATAATCTATATTTTTATAAATTGTTTTATCAGGTGTTTTTTTAGCAGTTGTACCTATGCAACAAAACACCTCATCGGCTTTAAAATAGCTTTTAAAGGTTTCTAAATTTATAATATCCTCTGTGTACTGAATCACTTTTAAAGGCAATCCATCTATTTTTTTTCGCGAAAATAATTTGATGGTTTTGTATCGTTCATCTTTTAGTAATTTTTCTAAAAGAATTGAGCCAGTTAATCCGGTTGCTCCCAAAATAATAGCAGTTTTTTCCATATCTTATAGTTTTATACTATCCCAAGCGGCTTGAAAAGCGTCATTTAATTTTTCCTGATTTAACTCACAGCTAGTTTTATATTGTTTATTTGTTAAAAATGCCAGTGGATAAATTGTAAATGCATACAATAAATAGGGCGAAATGGGTTTAATAACACTTTCCTCTTTCCCTCTTTCCCATAAATCGAGTAGTGGTTGTAAATGTTTTAACCCTTCACGTTTAATGGCATCATCAATCATAGGCGTGTTGTCACACTGTGATAAAAAATTAGCTTCTTCAACTTTATTTAGTTTAAAGTTAGCAATGTTAAACCATATCTGTTTAAAGCTTTCCATTACACAGGTTTCTTCGTTATAATTATTGAAAGCAAAAGCACTAAATGATGCTTTCATTTCTAAATATAACTGATTGATTAAATCTTGTTTGTTTTCAAAATAAATATAAATAGTTGCAGGAGACACTTCGGCCATTTTTGCAATTTTAGACATAGGCGCGTCGTGAAATCCTTGATTGTTAACTAAATGAAGCGTTGCGTTTAATAAAGCAAAGCGTTTTTTATCACATTTTTGTCGAATAGCCATTAATTTATTTTAATTACCGTGGCAAATATATATAAAATTATTCACAAAATGAATGATCATTCATTTTGTGAATATAAAATTATGTTAAATATAAAATTTAGTACTTTTACATATTATGGGAAATAAAAGTAACAATGGTCAACAACTGCATCCAAAAAATATTCATCAAAATGGATATCATTTTACTGAGCTGATTGAAGTATACCCATTATTAAAGGAATTTGTATTTGTAAATAAGTATACTACTGAAACTATTAATTTTGCGGATCCAAAAGCCGTAAAAGCATTAAATACTGCATTGTTGTTTAAGTATTATAATATTTCATTTTGGGATTTTCCAGACGATAATTTGTGTCCTCCAATTCCTGGAAGAGTGGACTATATTCATTATTTAGCAGACTTATTGGCCAATTCTGGAATTACTAAAAATATTTCTGTTTTAGATATAGGTACAGGTGCAAATTGTATCTATCCTTTATTAGGAAACGCCGTTTATGGTTGGAGTTTTATAGCCACTGATATTGATAAAAAATCGTTGGATAGAGCCGAAAAGATTATTAAAAAGAATAACCTGTCTGATTTTATTCAATTAAAAAATCAGCCAGATTCAACTCAAATGCTAAAAGGAATAGTTAAAAGAGATAGTAAGTTTTCTTCAGCTATGTGTAATCCTCCTTTTTATGGTTCACAAGAGGAAGCTATGGAAGCAAATGCTCGAAAATTGGAAGGTTTAGGGAATGATGCTAAAACTCGAAATTTTAGTGGAAAACAACAAGAATTATGGTATAAAGGCGGTGAAAAAGCATTTATTCATACGTATTTATATGAAAGTTCCATGTTTAAAACAAACTGTTTTTGGTATACAACCTTGGTTTCCAAAAAAGAAAATGCTGAAAGTATGTATGCTTCCTTAAAAAAATTAGGAGCAACCGAAATTAAAACTATTCCAATGCATCATGGTAATAAAGTTACTCGAGTTGTTGCTTGGACTTTTTTATCTGCAGAAGAGCAAAGTAATTGGTAAAAAGAATAAAGGTTCAAGCTGAAACAAGATCAAGGTTTATTTTATTTAATGTTGATGAAAAGTTTCTGAAATAAAAGACAAAACTTCTGGCAACGATTCTCGCCAATAAGTCCAAGTATGTGCTCCATTTCTAACCCGATACTCATGCGGAATCTCTTTTTTTCGCATGGCAATATGAACCAAACTATTTCCTTCATATAAGAAATCATCATCACCGCAATCAATATACCAACGAATAGATTTAAGTTTTTCTACTTCCATTTTTTCAATCAATGAAACAGCATTGTGGTTTTCAAAATATGGTTTTAATTTAGATTCATCATAGTTAGTAGTATTAAAATATTTTGCTAAAACCTCTCTAGTGTCATCAATGGTTAATGGTCCAGCGTAAGCACTTAACGGACAGGCAGATGAAAATAATTCAGGGCGATGCATTGCATACATAAATGAACCACCACCACCCATTGAAAGTCCGGCAATAGCTCTAAAACGTTTTTCACTTTTAATACGATATTTTTTCTCCACATGTGGCATTAACTCTTCAAAAAAGAAATCTTCGTAGTTCCAATCTCCATGAATAGAATTAAAATATCCAATCCGAGTTGTATTTGCATCGGGCATTACAATAATCATTGAAGTAGCAGTTCCGTCTAAAATAGATTTGTCTGTAATGCGTAAAATTTCACCAAATTGTATCCATCCTGTTTGGTCATCTCCCATTCCGTGTAATAAGTATAGAACTGGATAACTTCTTGTTGAAGTTTCATAATCAGGCGGCAAATATACCGCAAATTTGCGTTCACTTTTTAAAATTTCACTTTTCATTGTTAAGTTATCAAACACCTTTCCTGTTTGCGAAAATCCATTAAAAATGGTGTAGCAACTTAAAAATATAACAGCTAATAAATTTTTCATAATTAATTAATTTTTAGTACCAACGTTTTTTATTTTTTTTTGAAGCTTCAGATTTACGTCCTGGTTTATTTTTACTTTTCCCAGGTGTTTTATGAATTTCACGTTTTGCTTTAGGATCTAAGACAAAAGGGTGATTTTCTTCAATAGGAATTACCGTATTTATTAATTGTTGAATACCCTTGATATATGGTTTTTCGTCGGCTGAACAGAATGAATATGCTTCTCCAGAATTACCAGCCCTACCGGTTCTCCCAATTCGATGAATATAGGTTTCAGAAATACTAGGTATATCGAAATTTATTACGGCATCTAAATTGTCTATATCAATTCCACGAGCAGCAACATCGGTTGCAATTAAAATATTAATTTTACCTTCTTTAAAGTTTTCCAGTGCATTTTCACGGTCGTTTTGAGTTTTATCGCCATGAATACTATCTATTTTATAACCATTGCTTTTCAACATTTTTTCTAATTTCGAAATCCCCATTTTGGTTCGTCTAAATATTAAAATATTTCCATTAATAGTATTTCTTAATAAATGCAAACACAATTCCATTTTATTTTGTTTACCTACATAAAACAATAATTGATTTACGTTTTGAGCGGCTGACGATGATGGTGTTGCATTCACCGTTTCAGGATCTTTTAAAATGGTATTTGCAAGTTCAACTACTTTTGCTGGAATAGTAGCTGAAAACAATAAGATTTGTTTGTTTTTTGGACACAATCGTTCAATTTTTTTAACATCATCTATAAAACCCATATCCAGCATTAAATCTGCTTCATCAAGCACTAAAGTTTCTATATAGTCTAAATTAATAAAATCTTGTTTGTGTAAATCTAATAGTCTACCCGGTGTTGCTACTAAAATATCAACCCCTTTTGTTAATACATCTTTTTGAGGTTCAATGGAAGTTCCTCCATAAACAACGGTTGTTCTTAGATTAATATATTTACCGTAAACTTTAAAACTTTCCTGAATTTGTATGGCCAACTCTCTAGTTGGACTCACAATTAAAGCTTTTATTTTTTTTCCTTTTTTTCCTGAATCTTGCTTATCAAATAACATTTGTAAAATAGGTAATGCAAAAGCGGCTGTTTTTCCTGTTCCTGTTTGAGCAGTGGTAATTACATCTTTTTTAGCTAATACCAATGGAATAGTTTGATTCTGAACCGGAGTTGGAAATTCATATCCTTCTTCTAAAAGTGCTTTTAAAATAGGTTTATTTAGCTGTAAGTCTTTGAATTGCATATTTTTTGTTTAAAACAAGATTTTTGCAAAGGTACAATTATTTAGATGCACTTATTTAGGATAGCAAAACGGAGCTATTATTAGTTTAGGGGTAATTCAAAATAGAAATTAGAGCCTTTACCAAATTCACTACTAACTCCAATAATCCCTTTATGTTGAGTTACAATTTTTTTTGAAATGGCGAGTCCTAAACCGGTACTTACTTCACCATTTGTGGGCTGAATACTTGTTTTTTGAAAATAATTAAACAATTTAGATTGTTCATTTTCTGGAATTCCTTGTCCTTCATCAATAATTTCAGTCTTGATTGTTTGATTATTTGTTTTTGAAATTTTAATAATAATTTCACTGTTTTGATAAGAAAACTTAATAGCGTTTGTAAGCAAGTTATTAATTACGGTACTTAAATAATTTTTGTCAAATTCAAAATTAATTTCACTTTCATTAGCATCAAGTTTAATATTAATGTCTTTTTTTTTGGCAATTATTAAATTCAAATTTATCTGTTCATTAATAAAAGCTATATAATTTTCATTTTTTAAACATAGGTTAATGGTGCCAGATTCAATTTTTGAAACGTCTAATAAATCATGAAGCAAAAGGAGAGAGTTATTACTTAAGTCTTTAATATAAGTTAGCATTTTTATACCCCTCCCATCAATTTCCTTAGAATAATTTTCTAATAACAAATTAGAAAATGAGAAAATAGCACCTATTGGATTTCTTAAATCATGCGCTGTTATCCCTATAAATTTATTTTTCTCTTCATTTATATTTTTTAAATCCTCATTTAATTGGATTACCTTTTTGTATTTTTCTTTAAGGGATAGAATTAAAAGACCAATAATCATAAAAATTGAAAACCTCACAAAAGCATTCCAAATCGGATTAAATAAATTAGTATAATGCCGTAAATTATTATCAACGATAAACCAAATTATCGATGCAAATAGCGCATTAATAAATAACAACTTTATTTGAGAATTACGGTATTGTGAGATTAAAATAATTGGTATTAAATATGCTATTAAAAGCGAGACTTCTGAACCTATAAGGTAATCTAAATAACCAATAAAAATTAATAGAATCAATGAAAATAATGTAACGGTATAATTATTTTCAAATTTTTTAAATCTAGACATAAAAAAGTTGTTCAACGATAACGCGAATATAGGCAGAAATAATCAAATTAGAATTTTAAAAAAAGAGGTTAAATGTTAAAGAATATTTAATAAATAGCTTGTTTTCAAGAAATTGATTTCAAATATAACGCTTCAACTTTGGCTCTTGCCCAAGGTGTTTTTCTAAGAAATTTAAGACTAGAATTTATAGAAGGATTACTTAAAAAACAATTTATTTTAATAGTTGCACCAAGTTCTTCCCAACCATATATAGATACTAGGTATTGCATTATTTCTGCTAACTTTACTCCGTGCAAAGGATCGTTAGATTGTGGTTTTATATTGGTTTCTTCGGTCATAGATTCAGCAAAAATAAGATAATATTGATAAATCAACTTTTTATTTTAGAAAAAATTAATTCCCAATTTCTATTTCAATTCATTTCAAATTAGTTATAGTTTTCTGGTAATTTTCTATATTTTGTTGCTTGTTCAAAAGCATACCCAATTTTCAAAATTTTATCTTCCTCATATGGTCTACCTATAATTGTAATACCTATTGGTTTTCCTGTTTTTTCATATCCCATTGGAATTGTAATGCAAGGGTAATTGGCCGCTGCAGCATAACCTGCATTTCTGTTATTTATAGATAAAATCACATCTAAATTAAATTGAACCAATGGTTTTTCAAAAAAGGAAACACTTTCTTCATGCAGTCTTATTTTTAATAGACTTAAATCTTCATCATTAATTTTTTCAGCCAAAATCCCTTCAAAACGCGCTTGTCCATATGGAATTTTTAGCAACGAATCTTTCTTGTTGTAATCAACTATATCAGCTATTGAAAAAAGTTTTATTTCATTCGAAGCATATTTATTTAAATATTTTGGAAGATCAATTTTCATGTCGGCATTAAGTAAAGCACCAAAACCATCAAAGTTTATTTGCTCAGGTTCAAATTCGATTGCGATACCACCTAAAGCAATTATTTTTTCAATATTCAGCATATATATTGAATCTTTTAACAAACTTTTATTTACACCAAACCGAACTCCTTTTAGGCTTCCATTTTTTAATTCTTCCAAATAATTTTTACCTTTTGGATTGTTCTTAGTTGCAGCATCTTCAGGATCTTCACCACTCATTGCAGAAAGAAGAATTGCTGAATCAATTACGTTTCTTGTCATAGGTCCAGGCGTATCTAAAGTACTTGATAATGGAACAATTCCGTTTCTACTTAATAAACCAGTTGTTGGTTTAAGGCCTACTATGGAATTGGCACTTGACGGAGAAAGAATAGAGCCAGAGGTTTCTGTTCCAACTGATGCTGTAGCATAATTGGCAGCCATTGTTGAGCCACTTCCAGAGCTTGATCCTCCAGTGTCAAATAATTTTCTAGCATAGGGATTTAATGTTTGACCACCAGCGGCACTGTATCCATTAGGGCATCCTGAACAAAGGTAATTAGCCCATTCACTTAAATTAGACTTTGCCAAAATAATACCACCTTTTTCTTTTATTCTATCTATAATAAAAGCATTTGATGTTGTTCTATTGTTTCTTAATAAATGTGTTCCAGCAGTTGTTGGCAAACCTGCCATATTAATATTATCTTTTATGATGATAGGCATCCCGAAAATAGGATGATTTTGTGCTGATTTGTTTTTGTCTCTTTTTATGGCTTCATTAACAGCGTTAGGGTTAACAGCAATAATGTTATTCAGAGTTTTATTTTTGTCGTTTTCAAATTTTACAATTCTAAACAAGTACCATTGAGTTAAATGCTTATATGTAAGAACACCAGATTTAATATGTGCTTGAATTGTTGGTATATCCTGTTCTAAAATGAAAGATTTTAACCTTTGGTAATCTTCTATCTTAAAATCAGCTATTTGAGTTTCTATATTTTTCCAAATATCATTTTTATCCAAAATTTTCGATTGGATAAGTTTAAATCTCATATTTTTAGCCTCATGCGTAGAACTTTCTACCAATTCTTCAGTTTCATCATTGGAAACCCATGGAGGAATAACCGTTTTTTGAACAGGTTTACAAGCAGCCGTTAAGAATAATAAGACTAAAATTAGATTTTTCATTGAATACTATTTTTATATTGATGATTTTAGAGAATCTTGACAACTACTAATTCGCAATTTTCAATACTCAAAATTTGTAGAAATAAATTTAAGGGTTTTTCAATTACCAATACATCTCCTTCTTTAATAATTTGAAGATCTTTATTTATAAGAATCCGTACCTTTCCTTTAAAAACATAAACAAAATACCATTCCCAATTACTTTCAAGTTGAAAATCTAATTTTTGTTTTTTATTTATTATTACAGAAGATAATTCTCCAGTTGTATTTTTAGTTGTCATTAAATTAAAGTCGGTGCAAGTACCAATTGAAGTTGTTTTCCAATCTCCCTCAAAAGTATCAACATCAAATTTATTAAGTTGTTTTGAATATTTATTTTCATGATTAATCACGATTTCTCCTTCCAAAACCATCAATTTTCTTGAAATTTTTGGCAACAACGTAAATTCTGATATTTCGGTTTCAACAGTGGCGGTACTTAATCTAAAATCGAAATTTTGAGATTTATAATCGGATGTTTGTGGATAAATGAAAAGCTGTTTTGTGGTTCCTCCAGACCATTTATTTATTTTATAATTCTCCGAAGGAATGATTTTAAGTTCCATAATTCTAACCGATTTCTATTTTAAATCAAATGAATTTATTTCAATTTATTCTTAAAAAAAGTGATGGTGCGGTCCCAGGCTAAAGTTGCAGCAGGTTCATCGAACCTCGGTGTTGTGTTATTATGAAAACCGTGATTTACTTCAGGGTAAAAATGAACAATATATTCTTTTTTATGTGCTTTAAGCACTTCTTCAAAAGCGAGCCATCCTTCATTTACTCGGGTATCTAACCCGGCAAACTGAAGCATTAATGGGGCCTTTATTTGAGCGGCTTCCTCACTTGTTGGTTGTCCGCCATAAAATGGTACCGCAGCACCTAGAGTAGGAACTTTTACCGCCATCATGTTTGCAATCCAACCTCCAAAGCAAAAACCTACAACACCTATTTTCCCATTACAATCCTTATGAGATTTAAGGTATTCGTATGCAGCAATAAAGTCTTCCAGCATTTCATTACGATCCCTTTTTCTTTGTAATTCCCTTCCATCGTCATCATTTCCTGGGTAACCACCAAGTGGCGTTAGAGCATCGGGTGAAAGAGTAATAAAACCTTCTAAAGCAGCTCTTCGACCAACATCTTCAATATACGGGTTAAGTCCTCTATTTTCATGAACAACAATAATTCCTGGTAATTTATTTTTAACATCCAAAGGTTTAGCTAAAAGACCTCGAATATTTCCTCCTCCGTTAGGTGAATTATATGTTATGTATGCAGTTTCTAATCTAGGATCGGTTTGTTTAACAATAGCATTCTTATAGTTTGGCATTATAAAACTGAGAAGTGATGGAAGGGTAATTCCGCCAATTGCATAAAGCGATAGTTTCTCAATAAATATTCTTCTATCAATTTTACTATGAGCATAATCGTCGTATAAATCAAAAACTTCTTGTTTAATGTCTTCTTTTTTTAGTTTTTTCATAATAGAAATAATTAAAGGTTGGTCTTTTATCAGGTATTTTTAATTACAATTTTAATGATTTTAATTAGAATATTAACTTATTTTCAAACTATTTAATACCTTTTGAAAACACACACTATTTTCAATACCAGCATATTGACCATAATTAGAAATTATATGGTATCCATTTTTTTTATATAAACTAATGGCTTCAGGTTGTTTAAATCCTGTTTCCAAAATACAAGTTGAATATTTTAACTCAGTCGCCCAACACTCTAATTCATTTAAAATTTTGGATGCAATTCCTTCACCTCTTTTATCGGAAATGGTATACATTCGTTTTATTTCCATAGTATAGGAGTCAAACTCTTTGAGAGCACCACAACCAACTGCTTTTCCATTTTCATAAAGCACAATAACGTTCTTAATTGTATCAATTTTGTTAAACTGAGCATAAAAAGAATGGTCATCTCCATCTCTTATGGCTAAATCTGCATCGAGCTGTTTTACAAGCGCAATAAAATCGTTGTTTTCAGAATTTGTTCTTAGTATTCTTGGCATATTATTGATGGTGGTCTGATTAGAAAATTAATTCATTAAAGATACCTATTATCAGTTTGTGGATTATAAAGTATTCACTTTTTCTGTATCTTTATAAATTAGATTAAAAAATATGATAAAAGATATAAAATTAGCAGTGCTTATTGATGGTGATAATATTCCCTCAAAATACATTAAAGAAATGATGGAGGAAATTACCAAATATGGAACTCCAACAATAAAACGTATTTATGGTGATTGGACGAATCCTTATTTGTCTAAATGGAAAAATATTTTGTTAGAAAATGCCATTACACCAATTCAACAATATGGTTATACCACAGGTAAGAATGCAACAGATTCTGCAATGATTATTGACGCTATGGATATTCTATATTCTGAAAAAGTAGATGGTTTTTGTTTGGTTTCATCAGATAGTGATTTCACTAAATTAGCAACACGACTTAGAGAAGCCGGATTAGTGGTTTATGGTATTGGAGAAAAGAAAACTCCGAACCCATTTATTGTGGCTTGTGATAAATTTATTTATTTAGAAATTTTAGAAACCGAAGACGATAATCATGACGGAATTAGAACACAGAAAAAAGTAAGTTTGGATAAAATTACACCAAAAGTAATTCAGTTACTAAGAAATTCAGTTTCTGATGCCGCTGATGACGACGGCTGGGCTTTTATGGGAGATGTAGGCTCATTAATTTTAAAAAAACAACCCAATTTTGATGCTCGTAATTTTGGATTTGAAAAATTAACACCACTGTTTAAATCGCTAAAACAATTTGAAATTGATCAACGAGATAGTACAAGTGGGCGTTTTAAATTAATTTACGTTCGAAATAAATAAGCTATACGAAGCTGTTTATAAGGTAAAATCTAGTG
The DNA here is from genome assembly GCF_030692605.1 of Lutibacter sp. GTDB lineage: Bacteria > Bacteroidota > Bacteroidia > Flavobacteriales > Flavobacteriaceae > Lutibacter. The sequence goes on along the minus strand of NZ_JAUYUD010000105.1, from coordinate 8,879 downwards.
TCATATTGAGTCTGTTGAAATATATTATTTAATTCATAATCAGCATCAACTTCGACAAGCATAGTTTGACAAATCGAATTTTATTTACCTTTTCACATTCTTAAATTCTGAACTTTCTTTCCATTTAGGATAGGTATTAGAATTGGATAAGTTATAGGTTAAATTAAATAATAATTGGCTGTCTAAAACAACCCCAGATAAATCCCAATCTTCTTCAAATTCATCAGTAGTTTTATGATATTTATCTGAAAGGTATTCTTTTTCTTTAGCGCGCATCCATTCTTTTCCTTTTTCATAATGGTCATGATAACTTCTTGCAAATAAAGCTGGAACTCCTTCTTTTGCAAAACTAAAATGGTCAGACCTAAAAAACATTCCAGTATGTGAATTTGGATCTGGCAACAAATATCGATCTTGTTTTTTAGCTTCTATTTCTAATAAATCGTCCAAATCAGATTGGCCATAACCAGTTACCATAACATCCTTTGTTTTGCCATAAGGAAACATTAAATCGTTGTTAATTACTGCAATAGTTTTTGCCAATGGATAAATCGGATTTTCGGTGTAATAAGAAGAGCCTAAAAGACCAGCTTCTTCTGCAGTTGGTGCAAAAAACAAAATAGATCTCGATTGTTTTTTCTTTAATTTTGTAAAAGCTTCTGCAGTTTCAAGCATCCAAGCAAGTGAAGTTCCATTGTCAATAGCTCCATTGTATATGGAATCTCCATTAACTTTTGGACCAATACCAAAACAATCCCAATGTGCAGAAATAACTATCAATTCGTCTTTTTTGTCTGTTCCTTCTAAATATCCAAATACATTATTAGAAGTTTTTGAAACAAATGATTGTTTAATAAAAGTGGTAGCAGTTGCTCCCAATGAGGTCGATTTATGATCTAGAGTTGCTGCTTTTTCAATTATTTTAGAATCAAATCCACAAAAAGAAACAAGTTTTTTTGCTGCTTCAGTAGTAATCCAACCTTCAATTTCACAGCGTTCTTTATATCCATTTTCACTTTGTAAATACAATTTTGAGAAAGTAGCCCCATTACGTACGACACTAAAATTATACCCAGCTCCTTTATCGTCATGAATTATTATACAATCTTTTGCTCCTTGTCTTGCCGCTTCTTCGTATTTGTACGTCCATCTACCATAATAAGTCATGGTATTTCCTTTAAAAAAGTCTTTATTTCCAGTTATAATTCCAGGATCATTTACCAAAACAACAACTGTTTTACCTTTTACGTCAATATCTTTATAGTCATTCCAATTATACTCAGGAGCCACAATACCATAACCAGCAAAAACTAATTCGGAACCATCAATCCCAACAATTTCTTTTTGAACTCTTGAAAAAATAACAAAGTCATTATTTAATGCTAAGGTTAAATTCGTGTTTCCTTTTTTTATAATTAATTTATCGCTCGGTTCACCTGTTACCTGAATTAAAGGAACTTCTTGAAAAAAACTATTTAGACCAAGTTTTGTAAATTCATCTTTTAAATAATTAATGGTTTTTGTTTCACCCTCAGTAAAAGGATTTCTACCCATAAAATCGTCTGAAGCTAAAATTTTAACATGTTTTTCAATGTCTTTTTCAGAAAAGCTTTCAAGCGCCTCAGTTTCATTCAATGAATTTTTACCACAAGAGAATAAGATCAAACCGATTAATAGAACACTAATTTTTTTCATTTTTTACAGTTATTTCGTTATAAAAATACAAATTAAGAAATACAAATTGGCATCTGATTTCTCAATCAAATATACTTAAATATAGTTGCTTAATTAAAATGAAAAGTGGAAAATGTTTATTGCTAATTTAAATTATTTGATGTAATTAATTTAGTACCTACGTCTATTTGAAAATGGTTTTCTGTGCTTTTGTTCCCCTGTAGTTTCTTTTTCTTTAGGTTTATGATGGGTAAGATGTGGTTTTTTCTTTTTCTTTTGATTTTTTGAAAGTTTTTCGGTGGCAGGAATTATTTCTGTTTCATCCACTAAAAAAGGATGATTTTCAACTACTGGAATATCTTGTCTAATTAATTTCTGAATATCTTTTAAATACGCTCTTTCTTCTAAATCACAAAATGAAAGAGCTATTCCACTAGCTTTTGCACGCCCAGTTCTTCCAATACGATGCACGTATGTTTCAGAAATATTTGGCAAATCAAAGTTAATTACCAACGATAATTCGTCAATATCTATACCTCTTGCAGCAATATCTGTAGCAATTAAAATATTGGAAACGCCATCTTTAAAATTACCCAATGCACGCTGTCTGGCTCCTTGTGATTTATTTCCATGTATGGCTGCAGATTTAATATGAGATTTATCTAAAAATTTTACAATTTTATCGGCACCATGTTTGGTTCGTGAAAAAACTAATACCGATGAAGTTGGATTTTCATTAATTATATGAACCAATAATTTTGGTTTGTTATTCTTGCTCACAAAATAAATGGCTTGTTCAATTTTATCGGCAGTTGGTTGTTCTGGTTTTACCGTAACTTGTTCGTAGTTACCAAGTATTTTACCCGACAATTCAATGATAGATGATGGCATAGTAGCAGAAAAGAATAACGATTGCCTTTTTGAAGGTAATTTTGCAATTATTTTTTTTATATCGTGTATAAAACCCATATCCAACATTTGGTCGGCTTCATCTAACACAAAAAATTCGATGTCTTTTAAAGTGATAAATCCTTGAGCGATTAAATCTAGCAATCTGCCTGGTGTAGCTACTAAAATATCGGTACCTCTTCGCAAAGAATCTGTTTGTCCACCTTGTTTTACACCTCCAAAAATCACCACATTTTTTAAATCGGTGTATTTTGCATATTGCGTAATGTTATCGGCAATTTGTATCGCTAACTCTCTTGTTGGTGTTACAATAAGTGTTTTAATTTTTCGATATCCTCTGGGTCCTGAATTATTTAAATATAAGTGTTGTAAAATAGGAATTGTAAAAGCTGCAGTTTTACCTGTACCAGTTTGTGCACAACCAAGCAAATCGTTTCCTTTTAATAAAATGGGTATCGATTGGGCTTGAATTGGTGTTGGATGTGTATAACCTTCGTCTTTAAGCGCTTTAAGGATTGGCTCTATAATACCTAATTGTGTAAATGTCATGTGTTTAAAATAAGGGGGCAAAGGTAGGTTAAATGTTTTGATTTGACTTTTTGCCTAAAAAGAAGGAAATTGGTCTTTTAAATTGAATAGAACTACTTGTATTGAATTGCTTACTTTTGCGCTTGAAAAAAAATGAAGATGACTTACAAATTAGTTTGTTCCGATATTGATGGTACACTTTTAAATAAGAATAGAGAATTATCTGAATTCACAATTGCCGAAGTACAGCGTATTTCTCCTATCCCTTTTGTACTTATTTCTTCTCGTATGCCTGCTGCAATGGTGCACTTACAGCAGCAATTTAAAAACACTACAACTCCGTTAATTGCTTATAATGGTGGCTTGGTAATAGTTGATGGAACTGTTTTACAATCTACCATTATTTCAAATATGGTACTTTCTGCCATAATTGATGTGTGCAAAAAAACATCCATCCATTTAAGTTTATATCATTTTAATGAATGGTATGTTCCTTCTATGGATTATTGGGCAAAAAGAGAGGTAAACAATACCAAAGTTAAACCCATCGTAAAATCGAACACCGAGGTTTTATATCAATGGGAAAAAGAAGGAAAAGGAGCACATAAAATTATGTGCATGGGAGATAAAATGGAGATAGATGTTTTATATAAATTCTTAAAAGAAAAGTATTCTAGCGAAATTATTTTATACCGTTCTAAATCAACATATATTGAAATTTCTCACAAATCCATCTCAAAAAAAACAGCGATTGAATGGTTATTAGAAAATTATTATCCAGCAATTTCTATAAAAAGTGTAATAGCTTTTGGCGATAATTACAACGATATTGAAATGTTAAAAGCGGTTGGGCTTGGCGTTGCTGTTGCAAATGCAAACAAAGAAGTACTTAAAATTGCTGATAGAATAACAGAATCTAATAAAAAAGATGGAGTGTCTAAAATACTGAGAGAGCTGTTTTAAGTTACCTTCTTATTAAACTAAAATGACCAGTATAAACTTTTGCATTGCCATCAGAATCTTCTAACTGAACCGTATACCAATAATCATCTGAAGGTAATTCGACCCCATTAAAAACACCATTCCACCCTTTAGATGTTAAGTCTTGTGTTGCAATTAATTTTCCAAATCTATTAAAAATATAAAGTGGGCTAATAGCATTATACGAAGAAGAAAGCCCTTTTATTTGCCAAAAATCGTTGAAACCATCGTTATTTGGAGTAAAAAATTTTGGGAAACCCAAAACAGAAAATTTTAAACTTGTTGCCCCACATTTATTTTTATCATTTACATAAATAATGTGTTCACCAGGAAAAACATTATTAAAAACAGGTTCATCTTGATAATTTAAAGGATTATCGATACTAAATTCATAATCACCTATTCCTAAAGTATTTCCATTTAAAATAGTAACAATATTGTTTTCAGAATCAGTATTAATAGAAACTAAATTACTAGTTAGAAGTGCTATTTCAGATTCAGATACTGTAATTTGTTTTGGAACCGATTTACAATTTAAACTATTGGTTGCAATCACGGTAAAAGTTCCGCCATTTGTAACGGTTAAAAATGGCTGAGTGCCAATTAAAGTGTTTGTTTGATTAAACCATTGATAAGTGTAATTTTCTAAAGCATTAAATGTCGTTAAAAGAACTTCTCCAATATTTTTGCATAAAAAGGCCGATGAATTAACTTTAAAAATAGGGCTAGGGTTTATAATTATTTGAACAGGAAGTCTTACTATGCTTTCGCAACCTGCAACAGTTTGAGAAGCATAATATGTTGTTCCAGTTTTTAATTTTTCGGATGAATTTAAAGCAGTTCCTCCATTTGCTGAAGCATACCAAATAATATTGCTCCCATTAATTGTAATTTGCTGAATACTGGCATTTTCACCTTCACAAAACACCTGAATAGGATTAACAGTTGTTGGGGCATTCGTTTTTTGTACCGTGGCAATAACTGCGGTTCTGGTGGTTGAAACACAACCATTAATTACAGCTTCAACATAATACGTTGTAGTAATACTCAGAGTTGGTGTTGTAAAACTTAGACCACTTCCTAAAGGCGTACCACCTATTGCGTTTGCATACCAAAAAATGGTTCCATTAGATGCTTGGGCAGTTAGTATGGCACTTCCAGATTCGCAAATGGTTTTATTACTAACCGATGTAATAGTTGGAGGTATGGTAACCATAGCTGTTATTGGTGTTCTGGACCCCGATAAACAGCCATTTACAGATGCTAAAGCATAATACGTAGTTGTTGAATTTATGATAGGTGTTGTAAAGGTGTTACCCGAAAATAGTGGAGCACCACCTGTTAAATTACTAAACCAAACAATAGTTCCTATAGATGGAGTTGCTGTAAGAGTAACTCTCCCTGAAGCACATACTGTATTTTCGGTATATGAATTAATTTTTGGATTGGTGATTTTTGAACTACCTGAAATATTTATAACAGGATCGCCAATTGTTCCCCCATATTCAACAATGTACCCTTTTGGCTGATAATCACCTGAGGTGCTACCATTATTGGTTAAGTCGTTCCAAGAACCTCTTATCCCTACGCCAGGTGCTGTAACATGGGCATAATCTTCATCTCCTAAATTATTGGGTTCATTTGAATTCCAAAAAGCAAAATTTGGAGTAGATCCGCCAATTCCACCATTCCAGAAAATAGTACCAGTTTCGGGTCCTGTAACCCATTTCCAAACACCTTCTGTTTCGGCATCGCTACCACCAATCCATCCTGCACCCGCCGCTTGTTCACCAGATAATTGAGCTTCTTGCGCCGTGGTAATAGTAGCTAAATATCCTTTTAACCCAAAATAAGTACGATTTTCTGCAGCAATTTTAGCAGCGTTCCAAGTGATTCCAATATTTTGTACATATTCGTAATAATGGTCTGTTAATGGTAAATAACTAATTGCTGAACCAATGGTTATAGAAAATAAACGAACTCCAGATGGATTTAAACCATTGCTTTTATAAACTACATCGTTTACCGCAGCTATTAAATCGGAATAATTTGTTGCTGGGGTTCCAGACCATTTTAAAATTAATTTTCCTTGTGATACTGAAAAAGGAACTAGTGTTATATTTGGATGTGAAGTAGGATTTTTAAAAATCAACACATCTTCACCTTGCACATATCCCGTAGAAATTTGTATTGAAATCTCAAAAATTGCCGTATTACTTGGATCAAGAATATTAAAAGATTGCACAACTTTTAATTCTGTTGTTGGGCAATAAGTTTGATCACCATTAACAGTAATATTAAGTTGAGACCAACTTTTAGGTCCTAAAAAAAAGAAAGTTAGAAGCGTTAATAACAGTATGTATTTTTTAAAAAGCATTAAAAATTATAACTAATTATAGTGGTAAAAATAAGCAATAGTTTTAAAAAGGTGTTTAATTTTCTATATCATTTCATTAAAATGTTTGAACCTTAAACGGGTTAAAATTTGTAATAACATTTAAAAAAATGTCAAAAAGGTATACTAAGTTATTTCATAAATATTTAAGTGTAAAATATTCATTTTTTAGTACTTTTATTGCTTAATCAATTTTTATGAAAATAGTCTTAAAACCATACGAGTTAAAATTACAACACACGTTTACCATTTCAAGAGAATCTTATAATGTACAACCTACTTTAATTGTTGAGTTGCACGATAATGGTTTTATAGGTTATGGCGAAGCAACATCCAATCCATATTATGAAATAACTGTTCAAAAAATGATTGATGACATCATTAAAGTCCAATCGGTAATTGAAGATTCTAACCATTGTTCTCCTGAAGACTTTTGGCAAAAATTACATCCTTATTTTAAAAAGAACATGTTTGCCCTATGCGCTTTGGACATAGCTTATAATGATTTATTTACACGTAAAAAGGGATTGAAATTATATGAATTTTGGAGATTACAAACATCCAATAATCCACTTACTGATTATACTATTGGGATTGATTCAATTGACAAAATGATTGAAAAACTAAATGAGAAACCTTGGCCTATTTATAAAGTTAAATTAGGAACTAATGATGACATTAAAATAATAAAAGAACTACGTAAACATACTAATGCTATTTTTAGGGTAGATGCCAATTGCGGTTGGAGTGTTAACGAAACGATTAACAATGCGGTTGAGTTGAAAAAATTGGGGGTTGAATTTATAGAGCAGCCATTAAATGCAGATGACTGGGATGGGCAACGTTTTGTTTTTTTAAACTCTGTATTACCAATTATTGCAGATGAATCTTGCCAAATTGAAGAAGATGTAGCAAAATGTCACCATCATTTTCATGGGGTTAACGTAAAATTAGTAAAATGTGGTGGCTTAACATCTGGTAAAAGAATGTTATTGCATGCGAAAGAACTTGGAATGAAAACTATGGTTGGCTGCATGACAGAATCGTCTGTTGGAATTTCAGCAATTGCTCACTTATTACCAATATTAGATTATGTAGATATGGATGGTGCACTGTTATTAGCTAAAGACATAGCAACTGGGGTAACTATTGAAAACGGTATAGTAAGTTATAGTAAACTAAATGGTACTGGGGTTTCCTTAATTTAATGGCTAATGAATGTTGAAAATTTTCCTGATAGAATAATTAAGGTAAATGATATTGAATATTTATATTTTGGAGGAACTTCTTATTTAGGATTGGCTAGCGAGAGGAAATTTCAAAAATTAATAAGTAATAATATTAAAAAATGGGGAACTTTTTGCGGAAGTTCTCGCAGATCTAATGTAAAATTATCGGTTTATAAAAAAGCAGAGAAAGAATTCTCTCTTTTTATAGGTTCTGAAGCTGCCATAACAGTATCATCTGGTATGTTGGCTGGAAGATTAACTGTAGATTATTTATCTAAAAACATAAAAAATTTATATCATTATCCAAAATCACATCCAGCTATTATTTGTACAAATAGTAAACCCTTATTTATTCATGGAAAATTAGACGATGCCTTACTAAATAATATAGTTGAAGAAGTTGTTATAACAGCTGACGCAATTTTATCTACGGAAGTAACCACAACATCTTTCGATTTTTTAGAGCTTATTTCACCAACCAAAAAAATAACATTGGTTATAGATGAATCTCATAGTTTGGGTATTATTGGAAAACAGGGTTGTGGAATTTTTAGTTCCATACAAGGTGAAAAAAAATTTTATAGAAAAATTTTAGTTTCATCTTTAGGAAAAGGCCTAGGATTATCTGGCGGAATAATTGCAAGTGACAAAAAATTTATTAAAGAAATAAAAAAAACATCCTTCTTTATTACGGCATCTGGAGCAAATCCAGCTTATATCGAAACTTTTTCACAAGCATATAAATTATATGAACACAAAAGGGAAAAATTAAAACAAAATTTAGAGTTCATACATAAAAATTTAATACAAAAAAAAGGGCTTTTATTCAACATAAATTATCCTGTTATATATTGTAAAAATGATAGGTTATTTAATGTTTTACTAGAAAAAAATATTGTGATAACAAGTTTTAAATACCCAACTTCAAAAAACAAAATTAATAGAATAGTTATTACGGCTAATCACACCAAAAAGGATTTAAACAAATTAATTAGAATATTAAATCAAAATTTATCATTACCTTTTAATTAATAATGCGAATTAAGGGTTAACAATTGGCTTTAAAAAACAAGCAGCAAGTTTTCCAAATATATGTACAATTAAACCTTTAAACGACCTGACTTTACTTGCATTTTGGATTTGAGTTTTTTCATTTATCCAAT
>NZ_JAUYUD010000100.1 GCF_030692605.1 Lutibacter sp. | reverse complement strand
TAATCATGTTTTTTATAATGTTTGAAATTCACTATAAATATACTGATTATCAGGCTTTTATGCAAATATTTTATTGCTTTTTATCATAAATTTTTTGCTTTTTTCTTGTGATTTTTAACCCTTAATTCGCATTATTAATTAATAAAACAAAATAAAATGAAAAAATTATTTATTTTGACAATTTTAAGTACTTCATTGCTTTTTCAAAATTGTGGTACAAAAGAAAAACAGGAAAAAACAGATAGTCTCAATGATTCAATTATCACTGAAACTGTAATAATTAAAACTGATACAATTGGTAAAATAGGAATTGAAATTCTTGAAGGAGATGTACCAAAAGATATTGTAAAAACTACGACAATTACAAAAATTACTACAAAAGAACCTAGAAAAGTAGTTACGCAAAAAACAACTGAGACGAAGGTGAACGAAGAAACTAAAGTTGAAATTGAAACAAAAGTGGTGGTTACCGAACAACCAAAAAAAGTTATTGAGGATGAAACTCCAGTAAAAGTAGTTGTTCAAGTGCCCAAAATTACAACCAACATTTCAGATTGGAAAGTGCCTTCTAAATATGTTACAATGAAAAATCCCATTGATTCAAAAACTGATGCAGCTATTGGAAAATCATTGTACACTAAACATTGTAAATCTTGTCATGGAGCAAAAGGTTTAGGTGATGGACCAAAAGCGGCTGAAATGAAAGGAGATTTAGGAGATTTTTCTTCTGCAGTTTTTCAAAAACAAACAGATGGTGAATTATTTTATAAAACATCTTTTGGTAGAGATGATATGCCAGAGTATACAAAGAAAATACCAAATGATGAAGATAGATGGCTAATTGTTAATTATTTGAGAACCTTAGCCAAGTAAAAGTTATTTGAATTTAATTTTGTTAAATTATACTAAAATAAGGCTGTCTAAAAATTAGTGTAAAAAATTACAGTCATTCTGAAAATGTCACACTGCCCTTGTCGAAGTGTTATTTCAGAATCTCATCATCCCTATCAATCATCACTAGACTCATAGTCATGTTCATGTTGAAAAAAGTTTTACTTTTTTAGACAGCTACATTATTTAAAAAATTATTCATGGCTAGAAACCTTTTTCCAAGGTGGCATTAACCATAATAAAAAAGTTAAAATTAATAATGGTAAAATCAACCAAACTGCCATCATTAAATAACCTTCCAAACCTGAATAAACAGCATTAAAAGTAGTAAATCCACTCAAACTTTTTGAAAATAATTGACCACCAATAACAACATTCCATCTCATAAAGAAAATTCCTATTAGTACTAGTATCCCTACAAAAAAGTAAGAAATTTTTCTAATTTTCTCAGTAGGTTTATAAATTTGAAAAAATCCAATTACAGAAAGTGGTATGATAGTCCCAAAAAGTACTTGCATATAAATTAATGTTATATTTAACTTACCTCCAACCAATACTTTAATAATATCAAAAGATTCTTCGGCCTCATAAAGTCTGTGTATTTGATCTAACGATTCTAAGGTGAAATCTATAATTAAAATATAAAAAAGATATTTCGCAATGGTATCTAAACATAGCATATCAATTTTTACTTTACGTGCCCAACTTACAACCATATATATTACCATAACTAATGCAATTCCTGAAACCATTGCTGAAAAAAGGAAAATTACAGGCATCAATACTGTTGACCACCAAGGATTAGCTTTAATCGATCCAAAAATAAATCCAACGTACCCATGTAATAAAAATGCTGAAGGAATCCCTAATACAGTTATAAAATACCCCAATTTATCATCCAACTTAGCCGATTTCTCATCAGTATCATTAATTCCTAATGTAATTACTTTATAAAATAACTTTTTAAATCCGGTACTCGTTTTTGACCATATTACAAAATCAAGTCGATAATCGAACCAAATTTCTAACAATAGCACTACCATTAAATACCATAAATAAACAAATCCAAAAATTGCCATTGCTGAGGTTGGATTTGGAGTCATAAATATTTCATAAGATCGTAAGGGATGCTGTAAATGACTAACTAACGGCAATGTAGCCACAAATAAAAATGATAAAGCAGTTAATAAAGCGATACCATATGTAGGTTTTAAAGCCTTAATATTAAAAACTCTTTCTAAAGAAGCCAATATAAATGCTCCTGCAACTAATCCTGTGATGTAAGGATATAAAACAATCATTAAACCCCAATGCAAATCTATTTCATTTGGGTAAATATAGCCATCTACTTGTGAGAGTGCTTCATACAAATGTTGATAATGTTCTTCCATAATTATTTAACTTCTGAACTTAGCCCATTGTAAAATACTCTTGAATGCGTATTTAAATGAGGTTTTAATACTTGAGTTGGATTATCTTGTAAAAATTTAACCAAATCACCTTTTTTATCTCTTAAATCTCCAAATACTCTTGCATTTGTTGGACAAACCTCAACACAAGCAGGTTCTAATCCTTTCGTAATTCTATGATAACAGAAAGTACATTTATCAGCGACCTTTGTCACTGGATTCATAAATCGGGCGCCATAAGGGCACGCCTGAATACAATAACTACAACCAATGCAATAGGTTTCATCTACCAAAACCACACCGTCTGGACTTATAAATGTTGCACCAACAGGGCAAGCTTGAACACAAGGTGCTTTGGTACAATGGTTACATAATTTAGGCACCATAAAAGATTTAAATATATCTTCATCGGGTACAGATTGTTTTAATCCTCCAATACCACCGTTTGGAGATTCTATTTTAACTTCTCCATCATTTTTAACAGTATATTGCTCTACCCAAGTTCTAAAATAAAATGGTTCTTCTGGTACCTTATTTTCAATTTTACAAGCTTCAGCACATTTTCCACAACCAATACAACTTTCAATGTCAACACCCATTCCCCATAAAGGAAGATTTTTATCATCTATTGTAGGTTCTTCTTCAGTTTGTGCAATTGCTTCAAAAGGTTTAATTATTGAATACAATAAGGTTCCTCCAAGCAAAGCAGCGCTAGTTTGGAAAAACTTTCTTCTTTTATTTACTATTCTTTCAGTTCCCATGGTGCGTGTGCATTATGACATTCGATACAATTTTGATCTCCTTTGTGATCTTTAAAATTTAAAGTTGGTACTCCTTTTTTAAGACGTCCTGCATTGATAGCATGACATTGTCCACAAAAATTAAGACTTCCTTCAACTTTTGGAGGATTAATTTTGCAATCTTTAGAAGCTGCAATTTTAGGCATATGACAACTTTCACAACGAATCCCAGAATGGATATCAGCTGACTTTAAATCATACACTTCTTGATGGCAAGAAGCACATTCTTCTTCTCCTTTATAAAAAGGTACAGATAACATATTGTCATCAATTGCACTGGCTCTATAATGTCCATACTCACCAAACGAATTAGGTGTTAAATAACGCTGTATTAATATAAAAATACTTACGAATACAACAAAGGACAAGAATAAGCGAAAAATTATTTTTGGCATATAAGTGGGTTTTTTAATCTCATACTTATTGAATTAATTAACTACTTTTTTTTACTTTTTTGGATTTTTTATTCCAAATAATGTTAATCAATATGGCTGGAATTAATGCAAAAAGAACTCCAGTAAATGATGGAACAAATTTACCATCACTAGCTCTTATATACATGTAGAAACCATAAACTATAAGAGAAACAATAATAATTAAAACAGTAACCCATGTTTTTCTACCTTTTTTAGTCATAATATTAAATTTAAATAGTTTAAAAAAAAATTAGTTGGTTAATTTTACATAGCAAAAAATTATCTTTCTTTTAGTTGATCTGTTACTAAAGTTACATATTCAAAATAATATTATCAATGATAATTGTCATTATGTCAGCAACTTACAGTTGAAATAATTAATAAAAGTCTTTAAATACTAATTTTAAGACACTAAAATCTTAAATTCGAGAAGACAATTAATTATTTAGAACAAAGACAATTTTGAATGAAATATTAAGACAAAAAATATATTAATCTACTACATTTAATTATTAAAAAGACAAGAAACCGTTCATATTATTGACTTATTCGTCAATAAACCAACAATACTTTCCACAGAATAAGCCAAATCAAGTTTACAAATACATTAAAAATAAAAAGTAGTTTAATAGACTTTTGACCCTATTTTAACATTTATACTATTTATAGTTAGTTTAATCAAAAAATCACTTTAATTATAAATAAAATAGTTGAAACCTATTTAAACTTAAATAAATAGCCAATTAAATTGCATTTTTTATAATATTTTTTTTTTAATAATCCTATTTTTTGCAATTTTTTTTTAATTAAATGACAATTGTCATACAAAGGCAAGGCTTCTGTCCGTAATTTTATATAAGATAATTTACTAAGATGTATTTTATGTATCACATACATCTAAAAAAGTTAAAATTATCTTGATTTATACCTTTAAATGTTTTTGAATTTAATTTAAAAACAACATCCTAAATAGAGGTTAAAATTACACATCCGTTTTCTTTCGTAAAAAAATATGCATTTGATCAATTGAATTTGATTGGTACTATTTTTAATTGATTTTATTAACTAAATAGAATTATGGAAAATAACAAAATTGAAAAAAGTGGAACTAATAGACGTAATTTTTTAAAATTAGGATTCATATCTACTGTTACAGTTGCCACTGGAGCTTCTTTATTTTCTAACCTAATTAATGAAGAAGAATCAGCTCTTTCTGGTGAAAAAATAAGGTTATTAACTCCTGAAGGTAAAATTGTTGAGGTTGATGCTACTAATATTAATAAATATCCTGAAGCTCATATAACTTCAGCTGAATCTAGAAAAGGAATCCCAAACAGAAAATTTGTAATGGTGATAGATTTGGCTAAATGTAAAAATGCAAGAAATTGTGTTGAATCTTGCCAAAAAGGTCATCAATTAGATTACAACGAAGAGTTTTTAAAAATTCAACTTATGCAGGATAATAAAGAAGCTGATCCGTATTGGTTTCCAAAACCTTGCTTTCACTGCGACAGCCCTCCTTGTGTAACCGTGTGCCCAACCGGAGCAACCTTTAAGCGTGATGATAATATTGTTTTGGTGGATGCTGAACGTTGTATTGGGTGCAAGTTTTGTGTTACAAGTTGTCCATACTCTGCTCGTATTTTTAATTGGGGACATAAGGACAAATTTAAGAACACAGCTATTCCATATTCTCCTGAAACTGGAATTCCTGGAACGGAAGGAACCATTATGAAATGTGATTTTTGCCCTGATTTATTAAGACAAGGAGAATTACCACATTGCGCAAAAGCTTGTCCTATGGGTGTTATTTATTTTGGAGATATAAATGAAGATATTGTAACAAATGGTGAAGAAACAGTTCGGTTTTCAAAATTAATTAAAGAACGTTCAGGCTACAGGTATTTAGAACATTTAGGAACAAGGCCAAATGTTTATTATTTACCAGCCGTAAATAGACAGTTCCCACTAGAACGAGGATTTGATGTTGACGAAGACATTATAGAACGTTACAAAAATGTTGATTATGTGAAGGAACTAAAAAAACAAGGTAAAATTTAATTCAAAGAACTCTTAGTTATGGATTTCAATCAAAGAAAAAGAGAATTAGTAAAGGAATTTTCGCCAATGTTAGAAAAATCTAGTTTAGTATCTAAACTTTGGTATTTTGTGCTAATCGCAATTATTTCAGTAGGGATATATGCCTTTTACCTTCAATTTATAAACGGTCATAAAGTTACTGGAATGAGAGATAATGTTGTTTGGGGGATTTATATCATCAATTTCATATTTTTTGTTGGAATAAGTTATTCCGGAGCATTTATTACTGGCGTACTGCATTTTTTTAATGGCTCTTGGAAATATTCAATTGCCCGAATTATTAAAATTATAACCGTTTTATCGTTAATAGTTGGTCCTATTTTTATCTTACTATGTATCGGTAGATTAGACAGGTTACACTATTTATTTATCTATCCAAGAATTCAATCTCCTATTACTTGGGATATTATTGCAATAATGACCGACCTAATTGGGTGTTTCATTTACCTATACTTAACATTTATTCCTGACTTTGCCATTTTAAGAGATACTACAGATTTAAAAGTTCCTAATTGGCAAAAAAATGTATATAGAGTGTTAGCAATAGGATATCAAGATACAACTTCGCAACGTAAAAGGTTACATAAAATTACTGAAATAATGTCAGTAATGATTATCGCAATGGCTGTTGTTGCTTATACTGTTCTCGCTTGGATTTTCAGCTTAACCCTTCAACCAGGTTGGAATAGTACCATTTTTGCTCCGTATTTTATAATTGCAGGTTTATACTCAGGTGTGGGAGTAATTATAATAACAATGTATTTAATTAGAACATCTTTTAAATTAGAAAAGTATATTCGGAAAATTCATTTTATTGGTGCAGGTATTGTACTACTCATAATATCATTATTATTTGGCTATTTTACTTTTAGCGAATACTTCTCTAAATGGTTTAGTCATAAAACAAATGATGTGGAATTATTAGAAACCCTATTTAGCCACTATTTTTGGGAATTTATTTTCGCAAATTATATTGGTGTATTAGTGCCAATAATTATTCTATTCTTTAAAAAATTAAGAACAATAAAATCAGTCACATTTGCAGCAGTAATAGCTGTTCTAGGTTTATGGTTAAACCGGTATTTAATTGTTATTCCTACTTTAGAAACTCCCTATATCCCAATTCAAGATACGCGGCCTGAATTCATTTTTTATACTGCTTCTTGGATCGAGTACGCTTTAAGTTTTGCAGGAATTGCAGCATTTATATTAATGTTTAAACTCATTATGAAATTTGTGCCAATTATACCAATATCTGGAATTATTGATCAAGAAAGATTCGAAGAAAAAAGAATAAAAAATTTAGGTGAGCAAAATAAATAAATTATCAAATTATGAAAAAAGTCCTATTTAAATACCCACTTATTACTTCTTTTATTATTGCTTTTTTGTTAAGTAATGTATGCATAGCTCAAGAAAATGATGTGTCCAATTACAGGATGGGTTTTAATTTAACAACGGTTAAACAGCCAGACAATTCTCGTTTATTGGAAGTATCTTTTATAGCAACTAATAAAAAAGACAGAAAAGATAAAATTCCTATTAGCAACGCTGAAATTAAGTTTTTCAATATTTTAAATGAAGAAGAAGTATTATTAGGTGCGGTTAACACATCAAACGAAGGAATTGCACAATTAACGCTTCCAGAAAATCAAAACTATTTAATAGATGATGATGGAACGATTAATTTAACTGCACTATTTGAAGGTTCAAATGCAATAGATGAAGAAACAGCAGAAATTAGTATTAAAGATTTACACATAGAATTAAACTTAACAGAAATTGATAGTGTGAAAACTGTTTCAGTTTCAGCCTTTACAATAAACAAATTAGGCGAAAAAATCCCTGCTGAAGAAATTGAAATTAGTTTTTACATTCAGGCTATGCTTTCTAAAATGAAAATTGAAGAAGGTACAATAAATGATGGCTCTTATGAATTTACATTCCCTTCTGATATTCCAGGCGATATTAACGGTAATTTATTAGTTTATGCAATGGTTGTTGACCATGATGAATATTGGAATGTCACCCAAAATAAAAATATTAAGTGGGGAATATTTCACAGTCATTCAATCAAAGAAAAAAACTCTTTATGGTCAGCAATTGCACCACTATGGATGTACAGTGTTCTAACCATTATGTTAGTTGGAGTTTGGGCAAACTATGTTTACACAATCATAAATTTAGTAAAGATTAAAAAAGAAGGGGACGAATTAAAATTAAAAATATAACCCAAAACTTAAAAAAGTTCATTTATTAACATAATAATAATTTAAATAACAAAAACATGAAAACAATAAAATTTTTAACCATTATCGGAATTGTTAGTTTGGGTCTTTTATCATTCAATACCCTTTTTCAAGAAGAATGGAAAGTCCCAGAAAAATATAAAAAAATGAAAAATACAACTGCATCTAGTGCTGAAAACATAGCTTTAGGTAAATCTTTGTATGCTAAACATTGTAAATCTTGTCATGGGAAAGATGGTCTAGGAGATGGCCCTAAAGCAAAAGAGGTTGAAGGTGATTTAGGCGATTTTTCATCTAAAAAATTTCAAAGTCAATCAGATGGTGACATATTTTATAAAAGCTATATTGGTAGAAAAGACATGCCTAATTATGAAAAGAAAATGACCTCGGAAGATGTGTGGTTAGTTATTCATTATATGAGAACGATGGGTGCTAAAAAATAACTTGAATTAAAAAAAACAATTATGAGAACTCTAAAATTTTTATTGATTATAGGAATAGTAAGTTTTGGCCTTTATTCATTTGACCAAATCTTACAGGAGGAATGGAAAATTCCGGACAAATACATAAAAATGAAAAATCCCACTTATGTTGATAAAGACAATTTAGAAATGGGCAAAGCTTTGTTTTTAAAGCATTGCAAATCTTGTCATGGAAAAAATGGAAAAGGGGATGGTGAAAAAAGTTACGAGTTTAATTACAATATAATAAATTTCACCACTAAAGAATTTAAAGAACAATTAGACGGAGTAAAATTCTACAAAAGTTATAATGGACTTCATGAAAAGCCTAATTTTAAAAAGAAAATTTCTGACGAAACACACATGTGGTTTATCCTAAATTACATGAACACATTAGTTGAAGAATTATAGCTCTTAGAACGAAAAAAGCCTGAACGATTAAATTGTTCAGGCTTTTTTTAAAAAATTTACATTTAAACTATATAGTCATTGAAAAAATACGCGTTTCAGGCTTATTTTCAATTAAACGCAGGTCAAAAGCCATACAAATATTACGCACAAACATTCTCCCTTCCTCTTTTACCTTAATTCCAGTTGAAGTTACATCTAATAAACCATCATCAATAATCGATTTTAAACGGTCAACAATTTCATTTTTAGCTTGATCGCTCAGTCCAATTTTCCATTCCGTTTCAAGATTACACATTAAGTTTAATATGTGTTTTCTAATAATTAAATCGGTTTCTGTTAGTAAATGACCTCTAAATATTGGAATAATTCCAGCATTTACTTTTTCAGTATAATCATCAATATCTTTTTCATTTTGGGCAAAAGCATACCAAGAATCACTTATAGAAGACATTCCTAAGCCAATCATTAATTCCGTTTTACCAGCCGTATAGCCCATAAAATTACGATGCAATTTTTTAGCTTTCATAGCTGCATGTAAAGAATCTGTTGGCAATGCAAAATGATCCATCCCAATTTCTACATATCCATTATCGAAAAACAATTGTTTACCTAATTCGTATAAATGCCTTTTTTCCTCATCTTTAGGTAAATCACTATCCTCAAAACCTCGTTGGCCAACGCCTTTAATCCAAGGCACATGGGCATAACTATAATAAGCAATTCTATCAGGTTTTAAAGCAATGGTATTTTTAATAGTATTTCGGATACTATCTTCAGTCTGAAAAGGCAATCCAAAAATTAAATCATGACTTATAGATTCGTACCCAATTTTTCTAGATAAATCGTGTACCTTTTTTACTTGATCAAAACTTTGAACTCGGTGTATGGCTTTTTGAACTTTTGGATCGTAATCCTGTATTCCAAAACTATTTCTTCGAGAACCTAAATCGTACAACGTTTGTAATTGTTTTTCTGAAGTTAAATTAGGATGACTTTCAAAACTAAAATCAAAAATTTCAAATTTATCAGCTCTTTTAAAAATACCATCAATTAGTTCCTTTAAATTTTCGGCAGAAAAAAAAGTTGGAGTTCCTCCTCCTAAATGAATTTCTCTAATTTTTGGTCTTTCAACCAATAAATCGCAATACAAATCCCATTCTTTTAAAACGGTTTCAATATACGGTTGTTCAACCTCATGACGTTTTGTAATTTTCTTATGACAAGCACAAAACGTGCATAAACTTTCACAAAAAGGTAAATGAATATAAAGGCTAATACCTTCAATATCATTACTTTCATCAAAAGATTTTTTAACGGTTTTTTTCCAATTTTCTAAAGAAATCCCTTCAGCATCCCAAAACGGAACTGTTGGATAACTTGTATATCTTGGACCAGGTATATTGTATTTTTGAATTAAGTTTGTCATTTAGTTTTAGGTTATAAGCTATAAGTAATAAGCTTTTTTTTAAATAGTTGACTTTATTTTAGTTATTAAAGCAGCCAACATTTTTTTAATTTCATCAATTTCATTTAGCAAAATCGCTGATTCCCCTTTTGAAATAAAATTCAATTCGGTTGATATTAAAAACAAATAGTCTAATTCGTGAGCTGAACCAGATGCAATATATAAAAATCTTATAAGTTCCTTTTGAGTTTCTCTTCCGCATCCTTCTGCTATATTTGTTGGAATTGAAATTGAAGCTCTTTTTATTTGTGAAACTAAATTAAACTGTTCCTCTTTAGGGAATAAGCTTACCGTTTTATATACCTCAAACACTAAGTTATGTGATTTTTGCCAAACCTTATAATTTTTATAATTTACCATAACTAATAGCTTAAAGCTTTAAACTTGTAACTTTATTCACTATTTATACTCTTTTACTGCATCAATAAATGCTTTGGCATTGTCTAAAGGTATGTTTGGTAAAATACCGTGACCTAAATTTACAATGTATTTATCTTTCCCAAAATCGTCAATCATTTTAGTAACTAACTTTTTAATTTCTTTTGGAGGTGATAATAATCTTGAAGGATCAAAATTACCCTGTAATGTTATTTTATTACCAGTAAACTTACGAGCCATTTGCGGGGTAATAGTCCAATCTACACCCAATGCAGCAGCATTTGAATTTGCCATTTCTTCCAATGCAAACCAACACCCTTTACCAAAAGCAATTACTGGAGCATCATCTTTTAAAGCTTCAATAATTTGATTGATGTATTGCCAAGAAAACTCTTGATAATCAACTGGAGAAAGCATTCCTCCCCAAGAATCAAAAATTTGAACTGCATTTACACCTGCTTTTACTTTTTCTTTTAAATAAGCAATTGTTGTATCCGTTATTTTTTGAAGTAATAAATGTGCCGCAACAGGTTGTGTAAAACAAAATTCTTTAGCTAAATCGAAATTTTTAGACCCTTGGCCTTGTACACAATAACATAAAATGGTCCAAGGTGAACCTGCAAAACCAATCAATGGAATATCATCATTTAACATTTGCTTGGTTATTTTAATAGCATCCATTACATACTTTAATTCAACTGTTACATCAGGCACAACAACTGCTTCCACATCTTTTGCAGTTCTAATTGGGTTTGGTAACCAAGGTCCTACTCCATTTTTCATTTCAACTTCAATATTCATTGCCTGAGGTATCACTAAAATATCAGAAAACAAAATAGCAGCGTCCATCCCAAATCTTCGAATGGGTTGTACTGTTATTTCTGAAGCTAGTTCAGGAGTTCTACAACGTGTAAAAAAATCGTAATTATCTCGTATTGCAATAAATTCTGGTAAATAACGCCCCGCTTGACGCATCATCCATACTGGTGGACGTTCTACTGTTTCACCTTTTAGGGCCCTTAAATATAAATCGTTTTTAATCATTTCTTTTATTACTATCTATTAATTAGTATCAATTGATTACATTTTTTTAGCCTTATTAGCTACCGCTTCCATTGCTTTATAAATGGCATCTTTTACTTTATAAATATCTCTTTTACTTATTGCTGAAGACAAAAACCAAGATTCGAATTGAGATGGAGGTAAAAATACTCCTTGTTCCATCATTTTCCAGAAAAAGGTTTTAAATTTATCTGTATCACTTGTTTGAGCCGATTTAAAATTTGTTACTTTTTCTTTTGTGAAAAACGGATTTATCATAGATCCAAATTTATTGACTTGAATATCAACTCCAAATTTTGTAGCTGCTTCCTTCATTACTTTCTCTAAAAAAGAAGCTGTTTTTTCGAAATCTTTATATGGATTTCTCTTTTTTAACTCTTTCAAAGTAGCAATTCCACAAGCCATAGCAATTGGATTACCCGACAATGTTCCTGCTTGGTACATCCCTCCTAATGGCGATACCATTTCCATAATTTCATTTCTTGCTCCGTAAGCTCCAACTGGAAATCCACCTCCAATAACTTTTCCTAAACAAGTTATATCTGCCTGAATACCAAGTAATTCTTGAGCTCCGCCAAATTTAGATCGGAAACCAGTCATAACCTCATCCATAATTAAAAGAACACCACTTGCTTTGGTTAGATCTCTTAATTCTTCCATAAACTCTTTAGTTGGCACCACAACTCCCATATTACCAGCAATAGGTTCTACAATAATAGCTGCAATATCATTATGCTTTGCTAAATGTTTTTCAACGCTATCAATATTGTTATATTCAGCAATCAAGGTGTTTTTAACAGCATCTTCTGGTACACCCAAACTTCCGGGAATACTCAAGGTTGCTAAACCTGAACCTGCTGCAACCAACAACGCATCTGAATGCCCATGATAACAACCAGAAAATTTAATAATTTTATTATTTCCTGTAAAAGCTCTTGCCAACCTAATAGCACTAAATACTGCTTCGGTTCCTGAATTTACAAAACGAACTTTATCCATTCCAGGGAAAGCGTCGCAAACCATTTTTGCCAATTCAATTTCACCATAAGATGAAGCTCCAAAAGAGTACCCTTTTTTTAGGGCCTTTTTAATTGCAGATTCCACTTTACTGTGTCTATGACCTAAAATCATTGGTCCGTATGACAATACAAAATCTATATATTCGTTACCATCAACATCGGTAATTTTACTTCCTTTAGCTTTGTCTATAAAAATAGGTACACCTCCAACGGCTTTAAAAGCACGAACAGGAGAGTTAACAGCACCCACTAAATTCACCTTACCTTTAGTGTATAATTCAATTGACTTTTCTATTTTCATTTTATATAATTTTTTGGTGATTGGGATAAGTTAAAATAATTTTCATCTAAATAATCATTACAACTTTGCTCAGTAACCATTATTTTTTTAACAATACTTTTGCAACATCTTTGGCAAAATAAGTAATAATAATGTCTGCTCCTGCTCTTTTCATTGAAAGCAAACTTTCCATCATAACTCGTTCTTCATCAATCCATCCATTGGCAGCAGCAGCTTTAATCATCGCATATTCACCACTAACATTATAACACGCAATTGGTCGATCGAAATTGTTTTTTAAATCTCTAATAATATCTAAATACGCTAAGGCTGGTTTTACCATTAAAATATCGGCACCTTCTTGATCATCAAAAGTTGCTTCTCGCATTCCTTCATCTCTATTTGCTGGATCCATTTGGTATGTTCTTCTGTCTCCAAAAGTTGGCGCAGAATCGGCCGCATCTCTAAAAGGACCATAAAATGCCGAGGAATATTTTACTGCATACGACATAATTGGAAGATTTGGAAAACCAGTATTGTCCAGCGCTTCACGAATTGTAGCAATCATACCATCCATCATTCCTGATGGAGCCACCATGTCTACTCCTGCTTTTGCATGAGAAATAACTTGTTTTGCAATATTTGGAAGTGTTGCATCATTATCAACATCATTTTCATGAATTATTCCACAATGCCCGTGACTTGTGTATTCACAAAAACACACATCGGTAATTACATATAAACTCGGATAGTTCTTTTTGATAAAACGAACTGCTTGTTGCATAATTCCTTTATCATTCCAAGTTTCGGAACCCGTTTCATTTTTCGCAGTTGGGATTCCAAATAATAAAACTGCAGGAATATCTAGTGCTACAACCTCATCTAATTCTTTTGAAATTCTATCTAACGACCATCTTTTAATGCCTGGCATTGATACAATTTCTTTTTCAATGTTTTCGCCTTCTTCAATAAATAAAGGATAAATTAAATCGTCTATGGTTAGTTTATTTTCTCTAACTAAACGACGAATATTTTCTGTTTTACGTAAACGTCTTGTTCGGTTTATCATCATTTATTAAATTATAGTTTTATTTTTTAAAATAATCATTTACTGATTTAATTACACTTTCAACTGTAGAAAGTTCAGCAACTTCTACATTTTTAAAGTGTTTTTTTGCTTCAAAAGCTGTTGTTTCTCCAATACAAAAAGCAACCTGATTCGCCGGAGTATTCATCTCTAAAAAACTTTCAATTCCAGAAGGACTAAAAAATAAAATTCCTTTAAATCTATCTTCTAATTTTCTAGGAGTTAAAGATGTTTGATAACACTCAATTTCATTAACTATCATATTATTCTTTGCTAATATGGTAACTAATTCATCTCTTCTTTTATTTCCACAAAAAAAAGTAATTTCATTTTTTTTCAAATTTGCAACCAAATAATTTGCTAATTGCGCTGCAGAATTTTCTACCTGTGTTACTTTTCCTATTTTCTTTTCAATTAATCGTTTGGTTCTTCTACCAACACAATAAATATTTTTGAAATCTAATTCCACCGCTGAAAAATTATCTACTATTGCTTCAACCGCATTTTGACTCGTGAAAACAACATGCTCAATTGGTTTTTTAATTACCACTGGTTTAAGTCTATTACTTCTAATCGTAATAAAATCGCTCATAGAAGCTCCAATATTTTCAGCTAACAAGTTTGTTTGATCAACTGCTAAATTTTTTGTTGAGTAAATTGAAATTTCTTTTTCAAAAAGAATTATTTCCTGCATTAATTTTTTTCCTCCTCGTTCCAAAATGAAATTTGCAGCATACTCTGCCAAGGTATCTGAATTTCCAACTTCAACAGATTTTGCAAATTCAATTTTATTTTTTCCGTCTGGACTAAATAAAACGCCTTTAAATTTAATTTCTTCCTTTATAATTAATGCTAGAGCTCCAATTGGTGCTGTACAACCACCCTCCAAAACTTGTAAAAATTTACGTTCAATTTCTACACAAGTAGCGGTATCTGAATGATTTATTTGACTGCAAAATTCCAATAATTCTGGGTTTGAAGCTAAAGCTGCTACCATAACTGCACCTTGTGCAGGCGCAGGAACCATCCAATCTAATTTAAGATAACCTTCAGGTTCAGGTAACAAATCAAGTCGTTTTAAACCGGCTGCTGCAAAAATAGCACCTCCCCATTCATTATCTTCCAATTTTTTTAACCGTGTATTTACATTCCCTCTCAATCCAACAACTGTATGATGCGGATACCTATGCAACCATTGTGCTCTTCGTCTTAAACTTCCAGTTGCAATAGTTGGATTATCGTTTGCAAAAAAATGTTCGTCTTTTTTTAAAACCAATATATCATTAAAATCACCTCTTTTTAAAATGGCTGCTTGAACAATACCTTCCGGTAATTTTGTTGGTACATCTTTAAAAGAATGTACTGCAATATCAATTTTATGGTTTAAAAGTGCAACATCTAAATTTTTTGTAAAAACACCGGTAATACCTAATTCGTACAACGGTTTATCTAAAACAATATCTCCAATAGAGTCAATTTCAATAATCTCTGTAGTACACCCAAAATGTTCTAATTGTTTTGCAACAGTATTTGCTTGCCAAAGTGCGAGTTGACTTGATCTCGTTCCTATCCTAATCGTGTTCATTTAAAATTAACTCTTCAATATTAAACATTCTACTTATTACACTTATACTTTGATCAACAGCAGTTTCTTCATCTTTTAAATGTTTCACATATTGAGTAGTAATTTTTTGAATCATTCTAGCAGTCACATATTCAGCGTGTTCTGCATTAAAATTCTTTATTTTTTTTGAATGAAAACTAATTTCATCGTTTTGAATTGCAATAAGAGACTCCTTTAGGGCATTTACAGCTGGAACATATTTTCTAGTAGAAATCCATTCATTAAATTCGTTTTTATGTTTCTCTATAATCAGTTCGGCTGCCGGAATCTCATTTCTTCTAATTTCAAGCGTTTTATCTGTTATTTTAGATAATTCATCCACATTAACCAATGTAATTCCTGGCAATTCTTTAACACAAGGTTCTACATTTTCTGGCATTGATAAATCCAAAATTAATATTTTTTCAACACTTTTTAAATGATCACAATTTATAGTTGGAACATTTGCACCTGTTGAAACAATTAAAATATCAGATTCGGAAATGGTTTCAGCTAATTTTGAAAATGCTACCACATTTATTTCAGGATGTTCTTCCTTAAATTGTTTTGTTTTTTCATCGGTTCTATTAACCAACGTAATATTCCTATTATTGGTGTATTCTAATACATTTTTACAAGTATTTTTTCCAATATCACCCAACCCATAAATTAATATTTTTTTTGTTTTTAACTCTTCAAATGAATCTATAAGATATTGTATAGTTGCATAAGCAACTGAAGTTGTTCCAGAACTAAGTTTTGTAGAATTCTTTACTTCTTTACTAGCCTGTAAAACCGAATTCATCAAACGTTCTAAATAAGCATTGGTTGTACCCAACTTTTTAGCAAGTTTAAAAGCTTCCTTTAACTGACCAACAATTTCATAATCACCTAAGATTTGACTATCTAACCCTGTTCCTATATTATAAAGGTGTCTAACAGCATCTTTATTTTTATAAACATTAGAAACATTGATAAATTCTTCAACACTTCCTTTTGAATATTTTATAAGTAAACTAATTAATTCGAAAGGATGTTTTGCAAAACCAGTAATTTCGGTTCTATTACAAGTTGAAAGTATAAAAAGCCCTTCAATCCCTTTAGCTTTGGCCTCGTTTAATAATAAAATTTGATTTTCTTTTGAAACACTGAATGCTCCTCGAACCTTAACATCTGCCTTTTTATAACTTAAGCCTACGTTGTATAATTTAGTAGACATTCTTTCTTCACTCATAATTAATGTATTATCAATAAGTATCGACAAAAGTACAACATATTTTTTTTCAATTATATCGACATAAGTACTATTATTATCGACATAAGTTACTGTGATTATTTAGAGTGATTCTAAATAAATGTTGTTTTGAAATAAACTATGATAAACATCAGTAAAAATAAGCCCTTAGAAATATGACAAATGTCAGTTAATTAATTAAAACTCACATTTTTTTGTGTAAATTATTATTCCTATTTTTGCTAAAGTAAATTAAAATAAATGTAAAAATAACGTATGAAATCTTCTTTAGTAACTTACAGAAACATCGACAAAAGTACTCAATTTCTTTTTAACGAATCAGGTTCTTTTAAAGTCTTTCATTTAAATAATTTATCGAATGAAACGGAGTTTTTTAAACATTCCTTATCAAATAATTACATTCAGATTTATTTTTGCACTTCAAATACTTGTAAAATTGCTCTAAATTTTGAGCATTGCGCTTTTGATTTAAAGGAAGGAAATTCGAGTATGGTGTATTTTAAAGATGACAAAATGGATCTCTTTTTTAAGCTTCCATCTGATTCAGAATTACTCGCAGTTTTTATTTCAATTGAATATTTCCATTCATTATTTTCAATAAATGGCACACAATTATTTAATTACAGTAAATTAAAATCTGAAAACCCAATTATTGAACCAAAAGAATTTACTGGAACTATAAAACCTATATTAAATCAAATAATTTCCAACCATACAAACGACCCACTTAGACCAATTTTTATAAAAGGAAAAGTGTACGAATTAATAAGTTATTATTTTAGTACTCCCAACAAAACTGAAAATGAAAGTTGCCCATATGTTGCAACTGAAGAAACAATTGGAAAAATTAAAAAAGCAAAACAATTAATAATTAAGGAAATGATCAATCCACCATCTTTGGCAGATTTAGCTAAAGAAGTTGGGTTAAATATTAAAAAGCTAAAAACAGATTTCAAAGAATATTACGGAGTTCCTGTTTTTACTTTTTTACTAAATTATAAAATGGAACTTGCTAAAACATTATTACAAGAACAACAATTAAATGTTAATGAAATAGCGTCTCATTTAGGTTACAGCACTTCAAGTCATTTTATTGCCGCATTTAAAAGGGCCTATGGCATTACTCCAAAGCAATTTTCCAAAACATAATATTCTAAATTATCCAATAATATTTTTTAGCAAGTTAGCGCATCATTATTAATGAAATTTTACCAATTAAATTAAGAAAAACGAACATAAACAGATGAAAGGAGCTTTATTAGTAAACTTAGGTTCTCCCAAAAGTACGAGTGTAAAAGATGTTAAAAATTATTTAGACGAATTTTTAATGGATAAGAGAGTTATTGATACTCCCTATCTTTTAAGAGCTTTTTTGGTAAAAGGAATTATTCTAAACACAAGACCGAAAAAATCTGCTGAAGCATATAAAAAAATTTGGTGGGAAGAAGGTTCACCACTAATTGTATTATCTGAGAGGTTGCATAAAAAAGTACAAAATAACACAACAACACCAGTTGAATTAGCCATGCGTTACGGAAACCCATCCTTAGAAAATGGAATCAAAAAATTAGTTGAAAAAGGTGTAACTGAGATTTTCTTAATTCCACTGTACCCTCAATTCGCAATGGCTACTACTGAAACAATTGTAGTTTTAGCAAAAAAAATAAGTAAGAATAAATATCCAAACTTAAAAATAACAAACCTACCTGCATTTTATAATAACCCAAATTATATTGAAGTTTTAAGCAACAGTATTCAAAAAGAACTTGTAAAAACTAATCCCGAACATCTACTTTTTTCATATCATGGTGTTCCAGAAAGGCACATTAAAAAATCGGATATTACAAAATCACATTGTAAAATTGATGGAAGTTGCTGTAATACATCTTCAGTAGCACACGAATTTTGTTACAGACACCAATGTTATGAGACCACCAAATTAGTGGCTGAAAAATTGAAACTTCCAAATAACTTTTATAGCACTTCGTTTCAATCTCGTTTAGGACGCGATCCTTGGTTGCAGCCATATACTGATTTAACCATTGATGATTTTCCAAAAAATAATATTAAAAAATTAGCCGTTGTAACTCCTGCTTTTGTTTCAGATTGTTTAGAAACTCTTGAAGAAATTGGCATGGAAGCTAAACATTCGTTTATTGAAAATGGAGGTGAACACTTTACAACCATTCCTTGTTTAAATGACAACGACGAATGGGCCAATACATTAAGTACTTGGATAAATAATTGGTCTAAAAAAAACTAATTAAGCTTATATCACACAAGAATAGAGTGATTTCAATCATACTTCTAGATGACCCTAATCATTGTAATAAATAAATACATTTTTTAAATTTGCAACAGAATAATTAAATTCTTATTAAAATTAGAGTTTGTTTAAGAAAAGTTAATTGAATCCTCACTTCGATTAACTTTTTTACTTTCTAAAGGTGTTTCTTTAAATTAAAATTACATTATTCGCAAAAAATTTATTTGATATTAGAAACTTTTCATTATTTCCAATCAAATTAAATTAAAATCATTAGTAATAGTCCAAAATCGTTACGTATTTAATAATCTAAATATCAACCTGTTATAAATTGAATTATGACATAAATCATAGATAAAAATATTCTTATTGCATATTTTTACACCAAATATTTCAACTAAATTAAGTTACATTTTATGAAAAAATTATTATTGGGAAATGAGGCTTTAGCACAAGCAGCAATAGATGCTGGAATATCAGGTGTTTATGCCTATCCCGGAACTCCTTCTACAGAAATTACAACCTATATACAAAATTCACCAATTGCAAAAGAATTGAAAATCCATTCTAACTGGTCGGTGAACGAAAAAACAGCAATGGAAGCTGCGCTTGGAATGTCTTATGCTGGAAAAAGATCAATGACTGTAATGAAACACGTAGGACTAAACGTTGCTGCCGATGTTTTTATGAATATGTCTGTTTCTGGTATAAATGGAGGTTTAGTTGTTGTTGTGGCAGATGACCCTTCTATGCACTCCTCTCAAAATGAACAAGATTCACGCTATTATGGAAAATTTGCATTAATTCCAATATTAGAACCGTCTAACCAACAAGAAGCTTACGATATAACCAAACATGCTTTTCTCTTATCTGAAAAAACTGGATTACCTATTATGGTGCGAATGGTAACTCGTTTATCTCATTCAAGATCTGGTGTTGAAACTGGAAAAAGAGAATTACAAAACAACATTAATTTATCAAAAAACCCTCATCAATTTCAGTTAATTCCAGTACATGCAAGAAACAGGTATCAACATTTGATTGATATTCAAACTAATTCAAGAGAAAATTCCGAAAATAGTAATTTTAATAAATTTATTGATGGTTCAAACAAATCCATGGGAATTATTGCTGCAGGAATTGCTTTTAATTATGTAATGGAAAATTTTGAAGATGGAAATTGCCCATATCCAATTCTAAAAATTTCTCAATACCCTTTACCAAAAAGAAAGGTTAAACAATTATTTGATACTTGTGAAAAAATTTTAGTTTTAGAAGATGGTTATCCTTTTATTGAAGAATTAGTGTCCGACTTTTTAGGAGAAAACAAAAAAGTGATTGGTCGTTTGTCAGGTCATTTAAACAGGGTGGGTGAATTAAATCCAGATAACATATCTAAAGCTTTAGGTTTTACACAAATAAAACCTAAAGAAATACCAAATATAGTTACAGCAAGACCACCCGAATTATGTGTAGGTTGTGGTCATAGAGATTTATTTAATGCCATTAATGAGCTTGGCAAAGAAAATAACGATCAAAAAGTTTTTGGAGATATTGGTTGTTATGCATTAGGCGTTTTGCCTCCATTTAATAGCATCAATACACTTATTGATATGGGTGCTTCCATAACCATGGCTAAAGGCGCTTCTGATGCGGGCATTCACCCGGCAATTGCAATTATTGGTGATTCAACTTTTACGCATTCTGGTATGACTGGCTTGTTAGAGGCTGTTGTGGAAAACACCAAAATGACTGTTATTATTTCTGATAATTCTGCCATTGCAATGACAGGTGCTCAAGATTCATCAGCTTCTGGAAGATTGGTAACTATTTGCAAAGGAATTGGTGTTGATCCAGAACATTTAAAAGTATTAACGCCTCTTCATAAAAATTTAGAAGAAAATATTGAATTGATTCGAAATGAAATAAATTATGATGGCGTTTCAGTTATTATTTCTCAACGCCCTTGTGTTCAATTATCAAAAGAAAAAAAGGATAACATTAAACATTTATTAGAAATTGCAATAAATTAAGTATGAAAATAAATATAATATTAGCAGGTGTTGGCGGACAAGGAATTTTAACTATTGCAGCTGTTTTAGATACTGCTGCATTGGCTTCTAACCTCAACATTAAACAATCTGAAGTTCACGGAATGAGCCAACGTGGTGGCGCTGTAGAATCTCATGTTAGGATATCAGACAAAGTAATTTTTTCAGATTTAATTCCTCAAGGAAAAGCAGATATGATAATTTCTGTTGAACCCATGGAATTATTACGCTATTTACCATTCTTAAAAAAAGATGGTTTGTTGGTTACAGATTCAAATCCATTTTTAAATGTTTCAAAATACCCTGATTTAGAAGAATTATATACTGAAATACAATCGTATCCAAACAGCATTTTGGTAAATGCTCAAAAAATTGCCAAAGATTTAGGTAATTCTAGAGCAACAAATATTGTTTTATTAGGCGCAGCTTCATCACAACTTCCTTTAAGTGATGATTGTTTGCAACAAGCTATTAAAACACTTTTTGAACGAAAAGGAGAGAAAATTGTAGCAAAAAATTTGGAAGCTTTTGAAAAAGGAAAAGAAATTGCAAAAGAAATATTTTCAAAGAATGTAATTTTATAAATGATACACGAAAAATTAATTAACCCTGCAAGTATTGTTGTTATTGGGGCATCTAACAATAAACAAACTCCTGGCGGAAGCGTTTTAAACAACCTTATTAGCCATAATTTTAAGGGAGAGCTGTTTGCAGTAAACCCTAAAGAAACTGTTGTTCAAGGGGTTAAATGTTATTCGCAAGTTTCTGAAATTCCTAATGTAGATGTAGCTATTATTGCCATTGCGGCAAAATTTACACTTGAAACCATCCAACTATTAGCAACTACAAAAAATACAAAAGGTTTTATCATTTTTTCGGCTGGCTTTAGTGAAAAAGATGAAGATGGCGCCAAACTAGAACAACAAATTGTTACAACTATTAATGCTGTCGGTGGAAGTTTATTAGGCCCCAATAATATAGGATTAATCAATCAAAATTATGCAGGAGTTTTTACAACACCAATCCCAAAATTAAATTCAAAAGGAGTCGATTTTATTTCAGGATCTGGAGCAACAGCGGTTTTTATTATTGAAGCAGCTGCAGCAAGCGGATTAACTTTCTCAAGTATTCATACTGTTGGAAATTCAGCTCAAATTGGAGTTGAAGAAGTACTAGAACATTTGGATGAAGATTTCAATGAACAAAGTTCTAAGGTAAAGTTACTTTATATTGAAAGCATTTCAAATCCTCAAAAACTATTAAAACACGCAACTTCATTAATTCAAAAAGGCTGTAAAATTGCTGCTATCAAAGCGGGTAGTTCAGACGAAGGCAGCAGAGCTGCAAGTTCCCATACCGGTGCTTTGGCAAATTCTGATGTCGCTGTAGATGCTTTATTTAAAAAAGCAGGAATTGTACGCTGCTATGGTAGAAACGAATTAATAACTGTTGCTTCTATTTTTCTTCATCCAACATTAACTGGAAAAAATATAGCTGTAATTACCCATGCTGGAGGACCAGCTGTTATGCTTACCGATGCTTTATCTAAAAGCGGATTAAATGTACCAGAAATAAAAGGGAAAGTAAGTGAAGAATTACTTGAAAAATTATTTTTAGGATCTTCAGCATCCAACCCAATTGATTTTTTGGCAACCGGAAATGCCGAACAATTAGAAACCATCATTGATTACTGTGAACATAAATTTACAGAAATAGACGCTATGGTGGTTATTTTTGGAAGTCCCGGTTTATTTGAAGTATATGACGTGTACGATGTTTTGAATAAAAAAATAAATTCGTGCTCAAAACCAATCTTTGCCATTTTACCATCGGTTGTAAATGTTAAAAACGAAATTGAACATTTTATATCAAAAGGAAATATTGCCTTTTTTGATGAAGTGCAATTTGGAAATGCCCTTGGAAAAATTTTTAATTCTACACCTATAAGCATTCCTCAAGAGAAAAATTTAAGTGAAAATTATAACGAAATACGTGAAATAATAGCCAATTGTAAAGAAGGTTATTTAGATCCAAACACAGTAAAACAACTTTTACAAGCAGCAAAAATTCCAATAGTTGAAGAATTTGTTTGTACTGGTGTTGCTTCTTGCGAAAAAGCTTTAAAATCAATCAACTTTCCTATAGTTATGAAAGTTATTGGACCTGTTCATAAATCAGACGTTGGCGGTATTGTTTTAAACGTAGAATCTGTGCATAAAATGACAGAATCCTTTTATAAATTAATGAAAATTAAAGGTGCAACTGCTGTTCTTTTACAACCAATGAAAAAAGGATTAGAATTATTTATTGGTGCCAAACGAGAATCTAATTTTGGACATCTGGTGTTATGTGGTTTAGGTGGCATTTACATTGAAGTATTTAAAGATATACAGGCCAGATTAGCCCCAATTTCAAATGATGACGCATTGGAAATGATTCGAAGTTTAAAATCATACAAAATAATACAAGGTATTCGAAATCAGGCTGGTATTAATGAAAATACGTTTGCTGAAATAATTACAAAAATTTCAAATTTAGTTTCAATAGCACCGGAAATTAGTGAGTTAGATTTAAATCCGTTATTAGCAACATCTGAAGAAATTATTGCAGTAGATGCGCGAATTTACATTGAAAAAAATTAAAAAATTTTCAGACTGAGCATTAATTACAACGATTTTTCAAAAGGAATTCTATTAATTATACTTCGACCAAGTGTAACCTCATCGGCATATTCCAATTCATCGCCAACAGCAATTCCGCGTGCAATGGTCGATGTTTTTATATGAAATTGTTCCAATTGTTTAAAAATATAAAAATTTGTGGTATCGCCTTCAATGGTTGAGCTTAGCGCAAAAATAACTTCAGCCACATCCCCATTTTTAATTTTTTCAACCAAACTATTAATGGTTAAATTATGAGGACCAATTCCTTCTATCGGCGAGATTTTTCCACCTAATACGTGATACAGCCCTTTGAACTGACTGGTGTTTTCAACAGCCATTACATCCCTCACATCTTCAACAACACAAATAATTGATTCGTCTCTATTTGGATTTCTACAAATTTCGCAAACCTCAACATCTGAAATATTATGGCACTTTTTACATAACTTAATATCATTTACCAAATTAACCAAAGAATTAGCTAATTGTTGCGTTTGTGATTTTGGTTGTTTTAGCAAATGCAAAACCAGTCTTAATGCGGTTCTTTTACCAATTCCTGGTAATTGAGAAACCTCCTTTACAGCATTTTCTAGAAGTTTTGAAGAAAAATTCATTTGGCAAATGTACAATTCGCAAATGATATTCTCAATAATTTTAGTTTCTTTGTTAATCTAAAACATCATCCAATTTATGACACCAATTTTTATACTTTCATTAATAGCTGCTTATTTTTCCTTACTCTTGATTATAGCCTATTTTACTGGAAAAAACAGCACAAATGAAACTTTTTTTAAGGCTAATAAAAAATCGCCTTGGTATTTGGTTGCTTTTGGAATGATTGGCGCTTCATTATCTGGGGTTACTTTTATTTCTGTTCCTGGTTGGGTGCAAAGCTCTCAATTTAGCTATATGCAAATTGTATTTGGCTATTTATTTGGCTATTTGGTTATTGCATATGTACTAATACCAATATATTACAATTTAAAAGTAACCTCTATTTACGAATATTTAAAACATCGTTTTGGAACTACTTCACATAAAACAGGTGCCTTTTTCTTTTTTGTTTCGCGCGTTTTAGGCTCTGCTTTTCGATTGTTTTTAGTAGCATCAGTATTGCAATATTTTATTTTTGATTCTTGGAAAGTTCCTTTCGAAATAACAGTTATATTTTCCATTTTATTAATTTGGATCTATACTTTTAGAGGTGGAATTAAAACTATTGTTTGGACAGATACGCTTCAAACCGTTTTTATGCTTACCGCCTTATTTGCAACTATTGCTATTATTTTAAGTAAATTGGATTGGACTATTGCAGATTTATTTACTTCAACAGAATTTAAAAATTATAGTAAAATTTTGTTTTTTGATAATTTTTTAGATAGTAAACATTTTGTAAAATCGTTTTTAGGGGGAATGTTTATTGCAATAGCAATGACAGGATTAGACCAAGATATGATGCAAAAAAATCTGACTTGCAAATCGGCTAAAGAATCGCAGTGGAACGTTATCACTTTAGGAATTGTATTAATTGTAGTTAATTTTGTTTTCCTAATGCTTGGAGCTTTATTATTTATTTATTCCGAAAAATTCGGAATTGCTGTTCCTATTGTAGATGGAAGTATAAAAACAGATTTACTTTTTCCAGAAATTGCTTTAAACAGTGGATTAGGAAATGCTATTGGAATATTTTTCATAATTGGATTAATAGCAGCTGCATATTCAAGTGCAGATAGTGCTTTAACTGCACTAACTACATCATTTTGTATCGATTTTCTAGATATAGAGAGAAAAGAGTTGCATAAACAAGAATCTCTTCGAAAAAAAGTACATGTTGGAATTTCAATTTTATTAATTTTAGTAATCATTGTATTTAGATATGTGTTAGAAGAAAACGTTATAAGTAGCGTGCTACAAGTTGCCTCCTATACCTATGGTCCGCTGTTAGGACTTTTTGCTTTTGGAATTTTTACCAAGCATAAAATTAACGACACGTATGTTTGGGTTATTGCAGTAGCATCGGTTGTTATTAGCTATTATCTAAATATATACACTCCTAAATTATTTAATGGATATATATTTGGGTACGAACTATTAATTGCAAATGGATTAATTACTTATATTGGTTTATATTTACTAAAAAAATCAACTTCTAAAGAGTAACCTTATCCTATGGAAAACGATTTAAGCAATTCGAGAAAAGCATATTCAAAAAGTGAACTTTCTGATGCCGATGCCCTTGAAAACCCAATTGAATTATTTCAAAAGTGGTATTTTGAAGTAGATGAATTTGGAGGTACTGAAACCAACGCAATGACTATTGCAACCATTGGATTAGATGGTTTTCCAAAAAGTCGAGTTGTTTTAATGAAAAAATATACGTGGGAAGGCTTTATTTTTTACTCCAATTATAGTAGCGAAAAGGGAAAATCAATAGAAAATAACCCAAATGTTTGCCTTTCTTTCTTTTGGGAAACATTAGAACGACAAGTAATTATTAAAGGCTACGTCGAAAAAATTGCAGAGAATCTTTCAGATGGCTATTTTGAATCTCGACCGGATGGAAGTAAATTAGGTGCTTGGGCTTCTAATCAAAGTGAAGTAGTTCCTTCTAGAAAATATTTAGATGATCGCTTAAAAGAATTTGAACAAAAATTCAATAATAAGGAAATTCCGAGACCAGCGTATTGGGGTGGTTATATTGTAAAACCAATTTCTATTGAGTTTTGGCAAGGTAGACCAAACAGGATGCACGATAGAATTAAATACACACTTCAAGAAAATTTCGATTGGAAAATTGAACGATTAGCCCCTTAAATTTTATATTTGAATTTTACAATTAAAAATAAAACAAGCATGTTAAAATTTTTAGCAATCACGGAGTATTTAATAGCATACAGTTGTAACCTATAAAAAATAAACCTTTAAAAGACATGCAAAAAAATAAAAACACATGAAAACACTTTACATAGTGCGCCACGCCAAATCGTCTTGGGATTATGAAGGAATTAAGGATATAGACCGGCCGTTAAAAAAACGTGGAATTACAGATGCATATTTAGTTTCCAATGTTTTACAAAAAAAAATTGCTTGTCCAGATGTTTTTATATCTAGCTGCGCCAATAGAGCATTACATACTGCTATGATTTTTGGATACTCTTTTAATTTTCCCCTTGCACACCTTAAAATTAGCAAATCGTTGTATAGTTTTAGCGATGGCTATTTAATAAAAACGGTGAAAGCCTTAGATGATGGATTTGATTCTGCCATTATTTTTAGTCATGACCATGGTATTAGTGATTTTGTAAACCAATTTGGGAGTTTAGAGGTAGATAACGTTCCAACATGCGGTGTGGTGGGTATTAAATTTGACACCTTACATTGGAAAAATATAAAATCCGGAAAGACATTTATCACAGAATTTCCTAAAAATTATAAATAATCTATGATGAAAATTAAAAAACTTGCTGGTATAGACATAGGTTCAAACGCTATTAGGTTATTAGTAGCCAACGTTTTAACAGATGAAAATGATGAAAACCCAAGTTTTAAAAAATCAGCTTTAGTACGTGTTCCTATTCGTTTGGGAGCTGATACATTTATACATAAAAATATTTCAGAAGAGAACAAAAACAGAATGATAAAAGCTATGAAAGCATTTAAGTTACTAATGCAAGTTCATGGTGTTCATAAATATAAAGCATGTGCAACCTCAGCCATGCGAGAAGCAATAAATGGTCAAGAAGTAGCAGATGAAATTTTCAAAAAAACCAATGTTAAAATCGATATTATTGATGGTAAAAAAGAAGCAATCATTATTTTTTCGACAGATTTAAGCCATGTTATTAAACCAAATAAGTCTTATTTATATGTAGATGTTGGTGGTGGTAGCACAGAATTTATTGTTTTTTCAAAAGGAAAAATAGTCAATTCTAAATCATTTAAAATTGGAACGGTACGGTTATTAAATGATAAAATGGGGACTTCAGCAATTTGGAAAAACATTGAAACTTGGATTAAGGAAAACACTAAAAATCTTAAAAATTTATCTCTTATTGGTTCTGGCGGAAACATTAACAAACTATTTAAACTTTCTGGAAAACCTATGGGAAGACCCCTTTCTTTAGCATATTTAAAAGCACAATATCAGTTTTTACAACAACTGACCTATGAAGAACGAATTTCTAAACTTGATTTAAACCCTGATAGAGCCGATGTTATTATACCTGCAACAAAAATTTATGTATCTGCAATGGAATGGAGCGGTGCGACTACTATTTTTGTGCCTAAAATTGGTTTGGCTGATGGTATTGTTAAAAGTATTTATTTTGGAAAACTGTAACATATTTTTAACCCATAAAAAAGGTGGCATTAGCCACCTTTTTACTTTTATTATTTATAAACTTTAGTTATTTAAAATAAATTCTTTTACTAAAATTCCTACTTTTTTTTCAGCGATTTTAGCAACTTCTTGAACCTCTTCATGGGATACCGATTCGATAATTCCTTCAATTCCCAAGTCAGTAATTACTGATATTCCTACACAAGTCATTCCCATATGTTTTGCGACAATCACTTCTGGAACAGTTGACATTCCAACAGCATCTGCTCCAACTAATTTAACCATCCTATATTCAGCAGGAGTCTCAAATGTTGGACCTTGTAACGCTAAATAAATTCCCTTTTGCAATGGAATATTTAATTTAGCAGCAATTTGTTCCATTTTGGCAATCATTTTTTTACTATAAGGCTCGTGCATATCCACAAATCGTGGTCCAAAACGATCTTCATTTTTACCTCGTAATGGATGGTCTGGAATAAAATTAATATGATCAGAAATCAACATAATATCTCCAACTTTAAATGCGGAATTTACTCCTCCAGAAGCATTGGAAACGATTAAATTTTCAACCCCTAAATATTTCATCACTCTAACTGGAAATACAGTTTCCTCCATCGTCCATCCTTCGTAATAATGGAACCTACCTTTCATTGCAATTACATTTTTTGCTCCTATTTTACCTATAATTAATTCACCCGAATGTCCTGGAACAGTCGATATTGGAAAATTAGGGATCTCTTTATATGGTATAGCTAAAGTAACATTAATATTTTCTACAAAATTTCCCAATCCTGTACCTAATATTATTCCAAAATCTGGTTTTGAAACACCTTTACTTTGTAAAAATTTAACGGTCTCTTGAACTTTGTTCCACATAATTTTTTATGATATTATCGAACCTTAATTGATCCGTTATAAACTGAGTTTTTATTAATAAATAATGCAAATTTTTGAATTTTGCAAAGATACGAACATAATCCTTTTCTGTAGTTAAAACAGTTTTTTTATTTGATTGTATTTCACTGAATGCTTTTTCAATAGTGTCAATATCCTTGTTTTTAAACGCATAATGATCAGGAAAATTGAAATGATGAAATACAATTTCGTT
Organism: Lutibacter sp.; assembly: GCF_030692605.1. GTDB lineage: Bacteria > Bacteroidota > Bacteroidia > Flavobacteriales > Flavobacteriaceae > Lutibacter. The sequence continues at coordinate 4,540 of NZ_JAUYUD010000100.1, read as the reverse complement.
TTTAGAAAGGTAATTCAACATTGGTTTTGGATTTGCAATACCCGTAACTAAAACAACCTCACCCCCTTTAAACGAGTTTAAATTTTCCGAAGAACTCCCTTTCAAATCATTATCATACCCTATTCTCGTAAAAAACACATTTTGATGCTTCAGTGGTTTTAATTTTTCTATAATTTCAGTTTTGTTTTCCTCATTTAAATCATCCGGACATTTTGTAATAATAATAATTTGTGCTCTTTGGGCTCCTTTTCTACTTTCACGCAGATTTCCTGCAGGTAACAAAAAATCATTACAAAATAAATTATTATAAGAAGTAAGCAAGATGGCTAAACCAGCTTTTATTTTACGATGTTGAAAGGCATCATCTAATAATATAACATCAGGTGGATTTTTCAATTCTTCCAATTGGGAAATTCCTCTCTTTCTATCAGAATCAACACTTACAATAATTTTTGAAAATTTTTTAAAATATTGAAAAGGTTCATCACCAATATCTTCTACCGTAGTTTTTTGATTTGCAATTAAAAAACCACTTGTTTTACGTTTGTAACCCCTACTTAAAACAGCAATCTTATACTTTTCTTGTAATAATCGAATCAAATATTCAATTTGTGGTGTTTTTCCTGTTCCGCCAGTGCTTAAATTTCCAACCACAATGCAAGGAGTTTTAAATTCTTTGGATTCCAATATATTTAGATCATACAACTTGTTACGAAATGTTGTAGCAAAATCGTATATAATTGAAAATGGAAAAGTTATTAGGCGTAATAATCTCATAGATTCCAAAATTACAAAACAAATAACAAATTAAATTACTAATTATAGCATCTTTAAATGGTATCAATTATATTTGTTTACAGATATTATGTATTATGATAAAAATAAAAGATATTACAACTTGCATTGAAGAAATAGCGCCTTTAAATTATGCCGAAGACTTTGATAATGTTGGACTTTTAGTAGGTAATTATTCAACTGAAGTTACAGGAGTTTTGGTAACCCTAGACACTTTGGAAAATGTAGTAGATGAGGCCATTGCAATTAATTGTAATTTAATTGTGAGTTTTCATCCTATTATATTTTCTGGTTTAAAAAAATTAAATGGCAAAAATTATGTTGAGCGTGTGGTAATAAAAGCCATTAAAAACGACATTGCCATTTACGCAATGCATACTGCATTAGACAATAGCATTATAGGTGTTAATGCTAAAATTTGTGAAATTTTAGGACTGAAAAATCAAAAAATACTAATTCCTCAAAAAAATACCATAAAAAAACTAACAACTTACGCACCCAATAATCATGCAGAAGAAGTTAGATTGGCACTTTTTAATGCTGGCGCAGGAACTATTGGAAATTATGAGAACTGTAGTTTTAATACAGAAGGTTTTGGCACTTATAAGGGAAATAAAAACTCAAATCCTACGATCGGTCAGAAAGGTGAATTCCATTCTGAAAAAGAGACTTTTATAAGTGTAATTTATGAAAAACATAAAGAAAAAAATATCTTATCTGCTCTTTTTAGTAATCATCCGTATGAAGAAGTTGCTTATGATATTGTTTCTTTAGATAATTTGAATCAAGAAATAGGCTTGGGAATGATAGGTGAATTAAAAGAAGAAATAGACGAACTTTCTTTTTTACAATTACTAAAAAACACGATGAATGCACAAGGTATAAGGCATTCTAAATTACTTCATAAACCAATTAAAAAAGTAGCTGTTTTAGGAGGTTCTGGAAGTTTTGCCATAGATAATGCAAAAAAAATGGGTGCCGATATTTATATAACAGCAGATATTAAATACCACGAATTTTATAAAGCCGAAAATGAGTTGATAATTGCAGATATTGGACATTATGAAAGTGAACAATTCACAAAAAATCTTTTAGTTGAAATTCTTACAAAAAAATTCCCTAATTTTGCAATCATTTTGTCAAAGAAAAATACAAACCCAATTTATTACCTATAAATATGTCTAAAAAAGAAGTTACAGTTGAAGAAAAATTAAGAGCGCTTTACGATTTACAATTGATTGATTCAAGAATCGATGAAATTAAAAGTGTAAGAGGAGAGTTGCCTTTAGAAATTGAAGATTTAGAAGATGAGATAGTTGGTTTAAATAAAAGACTTGCCAATTTTGCCGATGAGGTTACTTCAATTAAAAACGATATTGCAGTTAAAAAACAAGCTATTGAAGATTCAAAAGCTTTGGTAAAAAAATATACCGAACAGCAAAAAAATGTTCGTAATAACAGAGAATTTAACTCTATTAGCAAAGAAACTGAATATCAAGAATTAGAAATTCAATTAGCTGAGAAAAGAATTAAAGAATTTAAAGTGAAATTGGAACAAAAAAATGAAATAATTGAAGGAACAAATGAAAAACTTGCTTTACAACAAAATTTGCTAAAACATAAATCAGATGAACTCAATGATATTATGGGTGACACCCTAAAAGAGGAAAAAGTTTTATCTGAAAAATCTATAGAATATGCTGAGCTAATAGACCTTCATTTATTAAATGCATATAAAAGAATACGTTCTTCAGTTAAAAACGGATTAGCAGTAGTGTCTGTTGAAAGAGGAGCCTCTGGAGGTTCTTTTTTTACAATTCCACCTCAACGAATTGTTGAAATAGCGAGTCGCAAAAAAATTATTACAGATGAACACAGTGGTAGAATTCTTGTAGATGGCGCTCTTGCAGAAGAAGAAAAAGAAAAAATTGACAAACTTTTTAAATAGTATAAAGCCTCCAGTTGGAGGCTTTATTTTTTTATAGCTTTAATGGAGTATAATAAAGGGAATAGTCTTGCATTCTCTTTCAACACAAACATCCCCTCTTCTGTTTTTTCCATGTCTGGAAAACTATTGTAAGGCGATTTTTCAAATTCATGCAAAAATTCAATTTCCAAACCAGCATTTACCAAAGAACTAATCACTTCACCTAATCCGTGGTTCCAACCATATTCTTTACTAATAATTTCAGCATTTTTATTAGTATATGTTCCTTTATATTCTTCGTAAATAACCTCACCTTTTAAGTACGAATATTTTATTTGAGGCGGAGATTCTGTATAACTAAACATCCAAACAATGGGGTGAAATTCAATCATATAAAAACTACCTCCTTTTTTCAATTTAGAAGCAATAATTTGAGCCCATTTTTCCAAATCTGGCAACCAGCCAACAACGCCATAAGACGTAAAAACAATATCAAATTTTCCTTTTACAGTTGCCTCCACATCATACACATTGCTTTCAATAAATGTTGCATTTAAATCCAATTTTTTATTCAATTCAATGGCTCTATCAATTGCTTTTTTAGAAAAATCAACTCCAGTACAAATTGCACCTAACCTACTCCAACTCAAGGTATCTAATCCAAAATGACATTGAAGATGTAATAATTTCTTTCCATTAACATTTCCAACTTCAGTTAATTCAAAATTATTAAGTGATGTTTCACCTTTTAAAAAACCATCAACATTGTAAAATTCTGAATTGGCATGAATTGATACTTTATTGTTCCAAGTTTCCTTGTTAACCTCAAAATATTTCTTGTAAGCGTCTTTCATATTAATAAAGTTCTAAAAACAAATATAGCCCAAACCAAAGAACAGGAATCCCTTCTACCAAAAAAACTGTGAAATACCTACTTCTATTAGGTGTAACATACACTAAAACCAAGCCACATACAATTGCTACTAAAATTATTACAACAATTTCATTTGAAAATTTTTCATATTTCAAAATGTCTAGCAACACAAAAAAAAGAATCAAAAAATAACCTAAAACTTTTGTTTTACCAATACCGATAACCTGTGGAATAGTTTTTAACTTTTCGGGATCATCATAAATGTCTCTAATATCAAAAGGTAAAGTTATAATAATAATAAATATAATTCGCTGCACAAATTCTAAAACTACCGAGCAATTAAGTGTATAATTTGCTTCACTTAAAGGAAATAAAACAGTCATTCCTGCCCAAGTAACTGAAATGCTAAATATTTTTAAACCAGGGAAGTTTCGAAATGAAAACTCAAATGATCGCCAATTAAAAATTGGAATTACATAAAATAGGGCAATTATAGAAAATAGAAGTAGAATTATTAATGTGATATTATTAAAATCAGTATAAAAAAAGGAATAACCTAATCCCAATATAGAGAAACCGCATAAAAGAATAATTTTAGTTCTGTATTGCTTATACCATTCCTTAATCCAATGGACGTTATTGGTTTTAATTTCATAATATCCAATAAAATTATAGGTTAAAATAATTGAAAAAAAAATAAAAATTGAAGAATATCCATTCGTCACACCAAATTTAAGCAAGGTAATTTCTGTTAAACAAAAACCCGCAATTGCCACATGAATATTGCTAAAAATATAAAAATTTATTTTGATTGTCCGTAATTACCCATAATTAATAAAAAAGCGTTATATTTGATAAAAAAAACGATGAATTTATTCAGTTTTACAGCAAATTTTGGGAGCGAGGAATCTTGTAGGCTTCATTTTAAAGAAGAAAGAGACAAA